>DATHVN010000198.1 GCA_035461305.1 Euzebyales bacterium
CGCAGCCGGCGGATCCGGGAGATCGAGGCGGTCGTGCTGACGCACGGCGACCACGACCACGCAGGCGGACTGGCGCGTGTGCTCCGGCGCCTGCGGGTCGGCATGTTCGTGGTCCCACTGGGCGATCCCGCCCTGCAGGATGCATCGGACAGCGCCCGCGAGGCCCTGGCGGTCGCACGGCAGCGCGACGTCCCGGTCGTGGCTGTGGCTGACGGGCAGCGCTTCGCACTCGGCGCGGCCCATGTCGACGTGCTGGCGCCGGCCGCGCCGCTCGTTCCCGGTGCCGCGCGCAACGCGCGGTCCATCGTGCTGCGTGTCGAGGACGCGCACGGCAGCATGCTGTTGACCGGTGACGCCGAGGACACCACGCAGCTCCGGCTGCTCGGTCGCCGATCGGAACTGCGCGCCGACGTGCTGAAGGTGCCCCACCACGGTGGGGCAACCAACACCGCGGGCTTCCTCGATGCCGTGGGAGCGCAGGTCGCGGTCATCTCGGTCGGTGCCGACAACACATACGGCCACCCCCACCCCGACACCGTCGCCGACATCGCACCGGTGCCGCTGTGGCGCACGGACCAGCACGGCACGGTCACCGTGACGCTCACGCCCGACGGGCCGGTGGTCGGCCCGGAACGCGCGTCCTGAGCTCGCCGGGGGGAGGACGAGCGCGGCCGTCTACACTGCCGTCGATGGCTGACCGCCCGCCCATGTACCTGTTCACCGGCTCCGAGGAGCTCCTGCTGCGACGCGCGGCGGCCCGTCTGCTCGAAGACCTCCGCGCCGGGGGGCCTGTCGAGCTCGTCGATGTGCGGGCGATCGAACTGCGCGAGCAGGGACTGCCGGACCTGCGCACCGGATCGCTGTTCGGCGACCGGCGGGTCGTACTGATCCGCGACGCACACGAGCTGCCTGCCGACATCACGGCGGGCCTGATCGCCGAGCTCGACGGCCCGCCACCCGAGGCGGTGGTGATCCTGCTGGCCACGGGAACGGGCCGGATCGTGAAGCTGGCCCGCCAGATCAAGGCCGCGGGCGGGCGGGTCGACGTCGCCCCTCCCCGTGACTGGGAGGACCGTAGGTGGGAGAACCTGGTCCGCGAGGAGTTCGCACTGCACAAGCGCCGCGCCGCGCCCGAGGCGGTCACCGCGATCCTCAATCACGCGGGCCTGGACGTGGCCCAGATCGCGGAGAAGGTCTCGCAGGCCGTGGCGGCGGCCGGCGACGGACCGATCAGCGAGGCCGACGTCGAGCGGGCGGTCGTCGGGCACGGCAGCCGCGGGTCGTTCGCGGTCGCCGACGCGATGTGCGAACGGCAGCCCGCGAAGGCGCTCGAGCTGCTGCGCGGCGTGCTCGAGACCGGCAGTGACCCGATCATGGTGCTGGGTGCGCTGGTCTACCGGGTGCGCAGCATCCTCGCCGTCGCGGGCAAGGTCGACGCCAAGCAGGTCGGCTTGCGGATCAGCGGGGGACAGGCGCGCCACCTGCAGGCCGCGCGCCGCAACTTCGGACCGGGCGAGCTGACCGGGGCGATGCGCACGCTCGCGGATGCTGACGTGCTGCTCAAGAGCGGCGATGTGCCACCCGAGCTCGTCATCGAACGCGCCGTCGTGCAGGTCGCGACCCGCGCCTGACCGTTACGGGGGCGCTGTTCCGCCGAGCACCAGGGCGCGCCGCGATCCACCCTTGCGTTGGTGCCGCGGGGTGGACGGAGGTTGTCGAGGTGCCGCGGTACCGCGCCTTGCGGCAACGACCGTACGTCGTTGCCCGAAGCGGAAGGTTGGTCAGGTGGGGTGAGGTGCAAGGAGGTCGTCGACCAGCGTGGCGAGGTCGTCGGCGACCCAGGTCGGGGCAGGCTCGGCGCCGCCGAGCTCGGACCGCGCCGTGACGCCTGTGAGTACCAGGGCGGTGTCCCAGCCAAGCGCGGCCGCGCCTGCGATGTCGGTCTCGAGCTTGTCGCCGATCATCAGCAGGTCGCCGGTCGGCAGGCGGGCTGCAGCGCTGGTGAACAACGCCGCCTCGGGCTTGCCCGCGACCTCGGCGCGGCGACCCGTGGCAGTCTCCAGTGCGGCCATGATGACCCCGGCGCCTGGGGAGATGCCATCGGCCGCGGGGTAGCTGTGGTCGGCGTTGCTCGCAATGAAGCGGGCGCCCGCGAGGAGCGCGCGGGTGCCGCGCACGAGCTTGTCGTAGGTCAGCTCGCGGTCGAGCCCGGTCAGGACCACTTCGGTGTCCTCCGGGTCGTCGACCAGCTTGCACCCGCGGGCGCGCACCGCATCGCGCAGCCCCTCCATGCCGATCACCATGCAGCGCGTACCCGGCTCGACGAGGTCGGCCGCGGCGATGGCCGAGGTCACGACCTCGTCGGCGTCGACCTCGAAGCCCATCGACTGGAGCTTGTCGGCGGTCTGCTGAGGCGTCCGGGTGGCGTTATTGGTCGCGAAGGTGACCCCGATGCCGGCCGCACGCAGCCGCTCGACAGCCTCACACGACCCGGGGACCGGATCGTTCTCGCGGTAGCAGACGCCATCGAGGTCGATGACGACGCCGGCGTACGGCGGACCGTCGCCATCAGTGGGCGGGCGCAAGGGCGACCGGCTGGTGGGTCGGACGTCAGCTGCGCTGAAGCCGCTTTGCCATCCTGGCCTTGTGGTTGGCGGCGTGGTTCGGGTGCACGACGCGGCGGCGCGCGGCACGGTCGAGCCTGCTCGCAGCGACGTTGTAGGCGGCCTGCGCGGCCCGTTCGTCGCCGCTGTCGACGGCGGTGTTGAAGCGCTTGAGAGCGGTCTTGATGGCGCTGCGGGCCGCCTTGTTGCGGACCCGTGCGGCCTCGTTCTGCCTGTTGCGCTTGATCTGGCTGGCGATGTTGGCCATGCGGTGGAACGCCTTCGTGCTCGTGGAATGTCCGAATCCGTCCGCTGAGCTGATGTGCCGTGTCGTGAGAGGAACCAGGCTCAGCAAGGTGGCGCGCGACAACGCCGCGCGGGCGAAAGTCTAGCGCGTCGGGCCCGGCACCCGCACCTCGCCCCGCGGCTAGCATCACAGGCAACCCCCGCTCGCTTCCCACACGCGAAGGACCCCGGCTACGCATGACCTCAGACAGCGGCAGCGGTAGGTCGCGTGGCCTGACCTCAGACAGCGGCAGCGGTAGGTCGCGTGGCCTGACCTCAGACAGCCCAGTGGTGGCCGACGTCACATGACACCCACCGAGCGCATCCGCAACTTCGCGATCATCGCCCACGTCGATCACGGCAAGTCGACATTGGCCGACCGCATGCTGCAGCTGACCGGGTTGGTCGAGGCCCGCACCATGCGCGCCCAGTACCTGGACCGCATGGAGTTGGAGCGGGAGCGCGGTATCACGATCAAGGCCCAGGCCGTGCGGATGCCGTACCGCGCGGTGGATGACGGTGAGTACGTGCTCAACCTCATCGACACGCCGGGCCACGTCGACTTCTCCTACGAGGTCAGCCGGGCGATGAACGCCTGCGAGGGGGCCGTGCTGCTCGTCGACGCCGCGCAGGGCATGCAGGCCCAGACGATCGCGAACCTCTACCTCGCGGTCGAGGCCGGGCTCGAGGTCATCCCAGTGCTCAACAAGATCGACCTGCCCGCCGCCCGTCCGGAGCAGGTCGCCGAGGAGATCGCGTCGCTGCTCGGCGGCGACCCCGCCGACATCCTCGCGGTGTCGGCGAAGACCGGCGACGGTGTGCCCGAGGTGCTGGAGCGGATCGTCGAGCAGGTGCCGCCGCCGACGGGGCGCTCCGACCGGCCGCTGCGGGCACTGATCTTCGACTCGGTCTACGACAGCTACCGTGGCGTCATCACCTACGTCCGCGTCGTCGACGGCGAGATCCGCCCGGGCACCGAGGTGCGGCTGATGGCCACCGGGTTCACCAACCAGGTGGACGAGCTGTGCGTCATCTCACCGGAGCCGATCCCTGCCGACGTGCTCGGTCCGGGTGAGGTCGGCTATCTCACCGCGGCGATCAAGGAGGTCGAGCTCGCACGCGTCGGTGACACCATCACCACCGTCGCGGACCCGGCTCCGGCGCCGCTGCCGGGGTACCGCGAGCCGACGCCGATGGTCTTCAGCGGGATGTACCCCCTGGACTCCGGTGACTTCCCGGACCTGCGCGACGCCCTGGACAAGCTGCGCCTGAACGACGCCAGCTTCACCTTCGAGCCGGAAACGTCGGCAGCGCTTGGCTTCGGCTTCCGCTGCGGGTTCCTCGGGCTGCTCCACATGGAGATCATCTCGGAGCGGCTCGACCGTGAGTTCGACATCCCGTTGGTGACGACCGCACCGAACGTGCGCTACGAGGTCCACATCGACCCCGGCATGCGCATCGATGACGAGCCGGCCGTCATCGATGTGTCCAACCCCGCCGAGCTCCCGGCGCCCAACCGCATCGCCGAGATCCGCGAGCCGGTCGTCG
Organism: Euzebyales bacterium; assembly: GCA_035461305.1. Taxonomy (NCBI): domain Bacteria; kingdom Bacillati; phylum Actinomycetota; class Nitriliruptoria; order Euzebyales; species Euzebyales bacterium. The sequence goes on from DATHVN010000198.1 coordinate 4,437, forward strand.
ACGCGATGATCATCGTGCCCAGCGAGTACATCGGTGCGGTCATGCAGCTGTGCGAGGGCCGTCGCGGCGACATGCTGCGGATGGAGTACCTGTCGCCCGAGCGCGTCGAACTGCGCTACCGGCTGCCACTGGCGGAGATCATCGTCGATTTCTTCGACCGGCTGAAGTCCCAGACCCGCGGCTACGGCTCGCTGGACTACGAGCCGGCCGGGCGGGCCAAGGCCGACCTGGTGAAGGTCGACGTCCTGCTCAACGGAGACCCGGTCGACGCGTTCAGTGCGATCGTGCACCGGGAGAAGGCGTACGAGTACGGCAAGCGGATGGTCGGCCGGCTGCGCGAGCTCATCCCGCGCCAGATGTTCGACGTACCCATTCAGGCGGCCATCGGGTCGCGGGTCATCGCGCGCGAGACCGTCAAGGCGCGACGCAAGGACGTGCTGGCCAAGTGCTACGGCGGTGACGTCACGCGGAAGCGCAAGCTGCTGGAGAAGCAGAAGGAGGGCAAGCGGCGCATGAAGAACGTCGGCGCGGTCGAGATCCCACAGGAGGCGTTCGTCGCCGCGCTCAGCGTGGGCGACGACGCCTGACCGGCATGGGTGGTCCCGCCGCCGGCACCGTCGGCAATCGACGCGCGCGGGCGCGGACAGCCGGCGCGGGGATCTATCTGCACGTCCCCTTCTGCTGGCGACGCTGTCACTACTGCGACTTCAACACCTACGCGGACCGCGACGCCCTGATCCCGGACTACGTCGTCGCGTTGCACGCAGACGTCGATGCGGTCGCGGACGCCGGGCCAGCGGCGCTCGCCCCTCCCCATGCTGACGTCGACGTCTGCTGGCCGACCTTCGACAGCCTGTTCATCGGCGGTGGCACGCCGACGCTGGTGCCCGCTGCCGACCTCGCCGGCGTCGTCCGGCACGTCGTCGACCGGTTCCCGTTGGCCGAGGACGCCGAGGTCACCGTCGAGGCCAATCCCGAGACCGTCGACGTCGTGGAACTGCGGGCCCTCGCAGGCGCCGGGGTCAACCGGGTCTCGATCGGGGCGCAGTCGTTCGTGCCGCACGTGCTGGACGCACTCGGGCGCTGGCACGAGCTCGAGGCACCGCTTCGCGCCGTCGATGCGTGCCGATGGGCCGGGATCGACAACGTGAGCCTTGACCTGATCTACGGCACGCCAGGCGAATCGTCGAAGGACTGGGAGCACAGCGTCCGCACAGCGCTGGACACCGGTATCGGGCACCTGTCAGCGTACGCACTCACCGTCGAGCCGAGCACCGAGTACGCACGGCGTGTCCGGCTGGGCATCGCGGCTGCGCCCGACGACGACGTCCAGGCCGAGCGCATGGAGCAGGTCGACGCATGGGCCGCTGACGCGGGGCTCGCGCGCTACGAGCTGTCGAACTGGGCCTGGCCGGGGAAGGAATCGGTGCACAACCGCCTCTACTGGCGTGGCGGCGACTGGCTGGGCATCGGCGCCGGTGCGCACGGCCACTGGCAGGGACGCCGGTGGTGGACGGTGCGCACCCCCGAGCGCTACGTCCGTGCCGCGCTTGACGGCGGGTCGCCGGTCGCGGGGTTCGAGGTCACCGACGACGGCCAGCGCCGCGCCGAGCGCCTCATGATGGGCCTGCGCCTGACCGAGGGCGTCGGCAGGGCGGCTGTCGCCCCGCTCGACGACCGCGTGGTGGCGGATCTCGTCGCCGCCGGTCTGCTGCGTGACGACCCCGAACGCCTGGTGCTGACCTCCGATGGCATGCGCCTGGCCTCTTCGGTCACCCTTCAGCTGCTGTGATCGACGAGCGCTCCGCCACGTCGGCGGCCCCGGCTGCGGCCGCTGGCTCAACCGCTGTGCGCGGCGCAGGCAGCGCGCAGACCCTCGGCCTCCATGGCCATGTACCGCGCGGCGCGCTTGGCGATCAGCCTGCCGGCCAGGCCGCCGAAGACGCCCTTCATCTCCACCGAGGTGTCGACGCGGGTCGTCGCGGCGTCGACTGCTGTGAGGTGGTGCGTCGCGGTCGACGTCGCGCCCGGTGACCGTGACACCCACGTCCAGCTGCGCCCGGGCGTGAGCTCGGTTACCTCCCACGTCGCGTTGGGCAGGCGAGGCTGGGAGATCCAGACCTGTGAGCCGAGCTGCAGCGGCTCGCCCTCGATCGCGCCGCCGGAGGCGGCGAGGTCGACGTGGTCCATCGACTCCATCCACTGGGGCCACCGCTCGACGTCGGTGTAGACCCGCCACACGAGGTCGATCGGCGCCTGGATCTCGGCGCTGTGCGTGATCCGCATGGCTCAATGGTGCCCGCTGCGCGCAGGCGCCGAGGACACCCCCGGTGTCCGACGGACACCGTCGAACCTGTCCCTCGCACGCCGGATGTGTCCTTGGGGCGCCGCAGGTGTCCCTCGACCGGCCGCATAGGGGTCGGGACATGGACCTGCGTTGCGCGATCGTCGCCGTGGCCATGCTGGCCGCCGCGGCGTGCGGCGGCGATGACAGGCTCGCCAGCGCGGCACGGCCACCGGCAGCGCGTCGGCGTCCCCTTCCGCGACCGACGCCGCCGAGCAGCGGGTACCCCGACATCGTGAAGGTCGAGATCACCGCGCCGGGGCGGGAACGTTCGACCTCGCCGTGACCGTGTGTCGCCGTACGACTCGCCCCGCCGGTACACGGACGGCCGGCGGGTGTTCGCGCCCGACGGCACCGAGCTCGGTGTCCACACGCTCATGCATGACCACGCGGGCGAGCAGCCATTCACGCGCACGCAGACAGGAGTGGACATTCCAGCCGGCGTCGACGAGGTCACCGTCCAGGGCCGCGACCAGCGCTACGGGTTCGGTGGGAGGACGGCGACGGTCGAGGTCCCACGCTGGGCGGGCCGGCCCGTGCCGATCCGATACCATTGCAGGGGACGGCCCGGTCGCTCCGATCGCCCCGGCGACCGATACCATTTCCAGTTGCACCCTCATCGCCCGCCGGGGAGGTGACCCATGGCCGCCGAGCAACTTGACACGCGCAAGGAAGCGATCCTGCGCGCGATCGTGCGTGACTTCATCCTCGACGGCCAGCCGGTCGGCTCCAAGCGTGTCGTCGAGGAGCTCAACCTGGCCGTGTCAGCGGCGACCGTACGCGCCGAGATGGTGGAGCTCGAGCAGGCCGGCCTGATCCGCCAGCCGCACACGTCGGCGGGGCGCATCCCCACCGACGCGGGCTACCGCTACTACGTCGACCACCTGACGTCGCTCGAGCTCGCCAAGCCGGCCCAGCCCGATGCGGTCGACCAGACGCTGCTGCGGGCGACGGACGTCGAGGACCTGCTGCGGCGGACGTCGTCGGTGCTGTCACGCTTGACGCGCCTGACGGCGCTGGTGACAGCCCCCCGCCTGGACCGCAGCAAGCTGCGTCACATCGAGCTCGTGTCGCTGAGCCCGCACGCGATCCTCCTGGTCTTCATCGCCGACACCGGCCGTGTGGAGAAACGCATCCTGGACATGGCCGACCCCGTCGCGGATGACGATGTCCAGCGCGCCCGTTACGTGGTCAACGACGCCGCGTCGGGATTGCGCCTGACCGACGTCCACGACGCGATCGCCGGCGTGTCACTGGCTGCGCCGACTTACCTGCAGCCGTTGCTCGACCGGGTGGCCACGACGATCCGCGCCGGCGCGACCGCTGCCGTCCCCGAGGCCGACAGGGTCTTCGTCGGCGGGGCGGCGCAGCTCGCGCTGCGGGCGACCGACGAGACCGTCGACCGGCTCGGCAGCGTCTACGACATGCTCGAGGAGCAGGTGGTGCTGCTCAGCATGCTGCGTGAGGCGCTCAAGCAGGACGACCTAGCCGTGCGCATCGGCAGCGAGCTGCCCGTCGACGAGCTCTCGCCGTTCTCGATGGTCGCGTCGACCTACGGCGCCAGCGGCGAGGCGCTCGGCTCCCTCGGCCTGCTCGGTCCGACCCGGATGGATTACGGCCAGGCGATGACGACCGTGCGTGCGGTCGCGAACTCCCTCGAGCGAGCGCTCGCTGCGCTCACTGGCACCGGCACTACGGAATCGTGATGGCTGCGCGTGACCTCTACGAGATCCTGGGCGTCCCGCAGGACGCGGACCAGGAGACCATCAAGCGGGCCTACCGGCGCAAGGCCCGGCAGCTGCACCCCGACGCGGGTGGCAACGAGGACGGCTTCAAGGAGCTGACCACCGCCTACGAGGTGCTGCGCAACCCTGACACCCGCGCCAACTACGACCGCTTCGGCGACCCCCGTGGTCCCGGCGGTGCGGCCGGTGGCGATCCGTTCGCCGGTTTCGGCGACCTGTCGGATCTGATCGACTCGTTCTTCGGCGGCGGCTTCGGGGGGCGCGGGACCACCCGCACCACGTCGACCGCCGGCCGCGACGCGCTGATCGACCTCACGATCGACCTCCAGGAGGCCGCCGAGGGTGTGCGGCGCGAGCTCGACGTCGACGTGATGCGCACCTGCGAGACGTGTGGCGGAAGCGGTGACGCCGAGGGCAGGGGCGCCGTGCGCTGCAGCACCTGCAACGGCACCGGCGGCGTGCAGCAGGTGACCCGCAGCATCTTCGGGCAGATGCTGACCACGTCGACCTGCCCCACGTGCCGTGGCTCGGGCCGGCAGATCGAGCATCCCTGTCCTGCCTGCAGGGGTGAGGGACGGCGGCGCACCCAGGAGACGGTGACCGTCGACGTCCCACCCGGCGTCGACACGGGCACCCGGCTGCGTCTTGCCGGTCGCGGCGAGGCCGGTCGCATGGGTGCGCGCAGCGGGGACCTGTTCGTGCGGATCCGCGTCGAGCCCCACGACGTGTTCGAGCGTGAAGGCAACGATCTGCACTGCCGCCTGCGCCTGCCGATGGTCCAGGCGGTGCTGGGGGTGGACATCGAGATCCCGACCATCGACGGGTCGCACACGCTGACCGTGCCGCCAGGCACCCAGCCCGACACGGTGCTGACGGTGCGCCGCGCCGGCATGCCGAAGCTCAACGGCGGCGGTGCCCGCGGCGACCTGTACGTCCACTGCCAGGTCGAGATCCCCACTGGGCTCGACGAAGAGCAGAAGAACCTCGTGCGGGAACTCGCGGAGCGCCGCGGCGAGGACCAGCCGGGATCGTCGACCGATCGCGGGCTGTTCGATCGACTGCGGGGCGTGTTCGGCACCTGAGAGGTCGAGGATCGACCGGGGTGATGGGCGAGCGCCGCCAAGCGGTGGACAGGGACGACCGGGGTGATGGCGAGCGCGGGCGAGCGGTGGGCGGGGACGGACCGGGTGCACGCGCGGTGACCGACCAGACAGAGCTCCAGCGCGAGCAGCGGCACGTCGACCGTGCGTACGCCCGGCTCGAGGTGCTGCGCCGCCGTGCCGCGGAGCGGTCGGCCGGTGTGCTGGCACAGGGACGAGGCGGTACCCACCAGGCCCGTCACGATCGCGACGCCCTGGTCCGCTCGACGCTTCACCGCCTCGACCAGATCGACGCCGCCGAATACGGACTGGTGTTCGGGCGCATCGACGAGCGCGACGGCGATGCCTGGCACATCGGGCGGCTCGGCATCAGCGACGAGGGCTACGAGCCGCTGGTCGTCGACTGGCGGGCGCCGATCGCCGCGGCGTTCTACCGAGCGACGCCGCTGGAGCCGATGGGGCTGCGCCGCCGCCGCCACGTGCACATGCGCCAACGCCGGGTCGTCGGGCTCGACGACGAACTGCTCGACGTCGACGCGGCTCGGGACGGGGATGACTCGCTCGTCGGCGAGGCCGCGCTGCTGGCGGCTTTGGCGCGTCCCCGCGGTGACCGCATGGGCGACATCGTCGCGACCATCCAGCGCGAGCAGGACGAGGTGATCCGTGCGCCGCTCGACGGTGTGACGGTGGTCCAGGGTGGGCCGGGCACCGGCAAGACCGCAGTGGCGCTGCACCGCGTCGCCTACCTGCTCTACACGAACCGGGAGCGGATCGCGCACAGTGGCGTGCTGATCATCGGCCCCAGCGCCAGATTCCTGCGCTACATCGGGGACGTGCTGCCCGGCCTCGGGGAGCGATCGGTCCGCATGGCCCGGGTCGTCGACCTGCTCGGCGAGGATCTCGTCACACTCGACGAGTCGCCGGCCCTGCAGCGCATCAAGGGTGACGCGCGCATGGCGACGGTCCTGGACCGCCTGGCGCGTCGGTGGCCGTGGTCGCGGGTCCGCGATGACGACTGGGACGACCTGCCCGGGACGATGCTGCGGGTGCTGCTGTCCGACCATGACCTGCTGCGGCGCGTCGCCGGTGACGTGCTGCCCGCCGACGCGATCGCCACGCTGGCCGGCACCGTGCGCGACGGATGGACCGAGGCGGACATCGCGCTGCTGGACGCGCTCTTGGTGACGGTGGAGCGTCGTCGTCCGAAGCGGGAACGTGGCCGTGACGAGGAGCGACGCATCGCTGAGACGATCGACACGCTCGATGTCGACCACGGGCGCCGCGCCGAGGTGCGGCGGCTCCTGCGGCGCCAGATCCAGCCGGACGTCACCGGCGACGACGACGTGTACGGCCATATCGTCGTCGACGAGGCGCAGGAGCTGTCGCCGATGCAGTGGCGGATGCTGGTCCGCCGCTGCCCGTCGGGGTCGATGACGGTCGTCGGCGACCTCGATCAGGCGATGAGCGCGACGGCGCTCCACGACTGGGAGGAGCTGGCGCCCCGCCTGCCCGGGCGCCTGTCCGTGCACGAGCTGACCGTCAACTACCGCACGCCGGTCGAGATCATGGCCCACGTCGAGCAGCAGACGGCCATCACCGGCATCCGCTATCACCCGCCGCAGTCGGTCCGCTCCAGCGGTCGGGAGCCGCAGATCGTCCCCGTGACGGTGGATGGCGTTGGGCAGGCCGTCCACGAGGCACTGGCTGCGGTCGCTGAGGAGCCCGGCACCGTGGCGGTGATCGCAGCGACGACGTTGACCGACCTGGTGGCCTCCGCGATCGACGACGAGGTGCCGGTCGTCACCGCGCGCCAGGCCAAAGGGCTCGAGTTCGACGCGGTCGTCCTCGTCGGACCCAGCCAGATCGCCGAGGAGGCCAGCGGTGGCGCTGCGCTGTACGTGGCGCTGACCAGGGCGACCCGCGACCTGACCGTCCTCGACGTCAAGGAGCCTGCGTGACCACCTTGGCCTACCCGACGGCGACGCCGGGCGACCAGGTCGACGACTACCACGGAACGAACGTCGCCGACCCCTACCGCTGGCTCGAGGCCGCTGACGCGCCGGAGACCCGTTTCTGGATCGCCGCCCAGCAGCGGCTGACGGCATCGTGGTTGGCGGGCTGTGACACACGTGAGGCCATGCGCGAGCGCCTCACGGAGCTGTGGGACCATCCCCGGCGGGGGACTCCGTGGCGGCGCGGAGACCGCTGGTTCCAGCTGCGCAACACCGGGCTGCAGGCGCAGGAGGTCCTGTGGGCGATGGCGTCGCCCGACGACGAGGGCCGGGTGCTGCTGGATCCCAACACCTGGTCCGACGACGGCACGGCGGCACTGACCGGCCTGTCGGTCAGCCACGACGGTCGGTGGCTGGCCTACGCGCGCAGCGACCATGGATCGGACTGGATGACGTGGCGCGTGCGCAACCTCGACGAGGACGACGACCGGCCTGACGTCATCACGTGGAGCAAGTTCTCCACCGCGGCGTGGGCGCCGGACGGCTCCGGCTTCTACTACGCCGCCTACGATCCGCCCGTCGATGGCGGCGCCTACTCCGACACCAACACCGACCAGCGTCTGTGCTTCCACCGCGTCGGCGACGTACAGGAGGACGACACGGTCGTCTACGTCCGGCCCGACCAGCCGGAGTGGGGGTACCGGCCGTGGGTCTCTCACGACGGACGATGGCTGGTCGTGACGATCTGGCAGGGCACGGACCCGCGCACGAGGGTGTACCTCGCCGACCTCGACGCTGGTGGCGACATCGAGCCGCTGCTCGACGATTTCGACGCCGAGTACGACTGCATCGGCGCGGTCGGCGACACGCTGTACGTGCTCACCGACCGCGACGTGCCCAACCGAAGGGTCGTGGCCATCGACGTCGCGGCGCCCGATCCCGAGTGCTGGCGTGACGTCGTGCCCGCCGTCGACGACGCCATCGACGAAGCGGCGCTCGTCGGTGGGCGCATCGTCACCGTCCGCCTGCACCACGCCAGCCACCGGATCGCGCTACACGACCTCGACGGCACCCCGCAGGGCGACGTCGACCTCGGCGAGTTCGGCTCGGTCGCCGGCCTGACCGGTCTGCCGGACGACCCGATGGCCCACATCAGCTGGACGACGTTCACACAGCCGACGCGTGTGCTCGCCGTCGACGTGGCCTCGGCGGCGGTGGGGGAGATCTTCCGTCCGAATCTGCCCCCGTCTCCAGTCGACCTGGTCACCACCCAGACCTTCGTCGCGTCGTCCGACGGCACGCAGGTACCGATGTTCCTGATCCACCGCGCCGACCGGGAGCCCAGGCCGACGGCCACCATCCTCTACGGGTACGGCGGGTTCGGGATCTCGCTGACCCCGGCCTTCAGCGTGCTGCGCACCGTGTGGGTCGAGCGCGGCGGCGTGCTGGCGGTCGCGAACCTCCGCGGCGGAGGGGAGTACGGCACAGCGTGGCACGACGCGGGGCGCCTCGACAACAAGCAGCAGGTCTTCGACGACGCCATCGCGTGCGCGCAGTGGCTGATCGACATGGGCTGGACCGCCACCGACCAGCTTGCGATCCAGGGCGGCTCCAATGGCGGGCTGCTGGTCGGGGCGTGCATCACCCAACACCCGGAGCTGTTCGGCGCCGCGGTGGCCCACGTCGGCGTGTTCGACATGCTGCGGTTCCACCGCTTCACGATCGGGTGGGCGTGGCGCAGCGACTACGGTGACCCCGACGATCCCGACCAGTTCGCCACCTTGTTCGCGTACTCGCCGCTGCACAGGATCACCCCCGGTACCGCCTACCCGGCGACGCTGATCGTCACGGGTGACCATGACGATCGGGTCGTGCCAGGCCACTCCTTCAAGTTCGCCGCGACCCTGCAGGCCGCACAGGCGGGATCGGCGCCGATCCTGCTCAGGGTCGACACATCGGCCGGCCACGGGGCGGGTAAGCCCACGACCAAGCTGATCGACGAGTCCGCCGACGTGCTCGCCTTCTGTGAGCACGCGCTGCGGCCACGAGGAGACTGACACCGATGAGCGGTACCAACGCCAACCAGGTCGTCTGCCCCCGGTGCGGGGAGGTGCGCCTCGAGACCCCACCGGGCACGACAGCGTTGCCCACGCTGGGGATGGCACGCAAAGCGGCCGGCGTGGCCGGGGAGTGCGACTGCGGTCGCGCACCGCACGAACGCCCCGGCGCACTGGCTCACGAGCCCGGCGACCCCGTCGGCCCCGGCAGCGTCACGCGCTCGTCCGTCGACGGCGACCCGGAGTGAGCTGATGCCGTCGGTCTTCACCCGCATCATCGAAGGTGACCTGCCCGGCCGGTTCGTCCACCGCGACGACCGGTGCGTGGCGTTCCTGTCCGTCAACCCGCTGCGCCCGGGCCACGTGCTGGTGGTGCCCCGAGTCGAGGTCGAGCACTGGATCGACCTCGACGCCGACGAATGGCACCACCTCACCGCGGTCTCCCAGCGCCTGGCCGCGGCCCTGCAGCGCGCCTACCAACCATCGAAGGTCGGCATGATGCTGGCCGGTCTCGAGGTGCCCCACGTCCACATCCACCTCGTGCCGATCGATCACGTGCACGACCTCGACTTCGGCAACGCCGATCCCGACCCCAACCCGGCGGATCTCGACGCGGCGGCGGAGAAGGTCCGGGCCGCGATCGACACCCTCGACGGCGGGTGAGTCGACCGAACCTGGGCGTTCCACCCGCCCGCTGCCGCGGATAGACTCTTGAGTCGACGACCGCCCAACCGACAAGAGTCATCGTTGCCGAGTACGACCAGCATCAAGACATCCATCCCTGTCGAGCACTCGATGCTGTCCCTGCTGGGAACAGGTGATTCGCTGTTGCGGATCGTCGAGAGCGCGTTCGACGTCGAGATCCTCGTTCGTGGCAATGAGGTCACCATCTCGGGTCCCGACATCGAGGTGCGCCAGGTGTCGCGCATCTTCGGCGAGTTCGTCAAGCTGCTCGAACGCGGGTACGAGCTCGACGAGTCGCTTGTGCGCGGCACCATCGACATGGTGCTGGACGACGCGGCTGTCAGCCCCGCCGAGGTGCTCGGCGACACGGCCCTGTCGCACCGCGGGCGCGCGATCAGACCCAAGACACCAGGGCAGCGGACCTACCTCGACGCCATCCGGTCGAACACCGTCGTGTTCGCCATCGGCCCGGCGGGCACCGGCAAGACCTACCTCGCGATGGCCACGGCCGTCGAGGCGCTGCGCCGCAAGGAGGTCAACCGGATCCTGCTGACCCGTCCGGCGGTCGAGGCGGGCGAGCGGCTGGGGTTCCTGCCCGGCACGCTGTACGAGAAGATCGACCCGTACCTGCGGCCGCTGTTCGACGCGCTCCACGACATGATGGACGCCGAGCAGCTGACCATGCTGTTGGAGCGGGGCACGATCGAGGTCGCGCCACTGGCGTACATGCGTGGACGTACCCTCAACGACAGCTTCATCGTGCTCGACGAGGCGCAGAACACGACCGCCGAGCAGATGAAGATGTTCCTGACTCGCCTCGGCTTCGGGTCGAAGGCAGTTGTCACCGGTGACATCACGCAGGTGGACCTGCCGTCGGGTCGCCGGTCCGGATTGCGGGTGGTCCGCGACGTGCTCGCGGACATCGACGGCGTCACGTTCGCCGAGCTGACTGGTCGCGACGTGGTCCGCCACCGCATCGTGCAGCAGATCGTCGAGGCGTACGAACGCCACGACACAGGGGAAGGGACGGAGGGTGGAATCCGCCAGTCCTGAGCCGTCCCGAACGCGTGCGAGAAGGCACGCGACCGGGACGGCCGTCCAGGGCCCGGTTGCCGCGGACGACCGGTCGCGGCGACCGTACGTGGCACTCGACACGCCGACGCACACCGTCACCGTGGTCGACGAGCAGCAGCTGCCGGTCGACACCGACCGACTGGCCCGCCTGGCGCATGACGTCCTGCGCCGCCTCGACGTGCCCGTCGAGCTCGAGCTGTCGGTCACGTGCGTCGATCGCGAGCGGATCGGCGAGCTCAACGCGGCGCACATGGGCAACGAGGGCCCGACCGACGTGCTGGCGTTCCCGATCGACGACCCCGACGACGTGACCGCGGGTGTGCCGGGCCTGCTCGGCGATGTCGTGCTGTGTCCCGCTGTGGCCGGACAGCAGGCCGGTGAGCACGGTCGAAGCGCGCAGGCCGAGCTCGACCTGCTGCTCGTCCACGGTGTGCTGCACCTGCTGGGGCACGATCATGCCGGGGCGGGTGAGCGGGAGCGGATGTTCGGCCTCACCGATGAGCTGCTCGTGGCCTTCGCCGCCGGTGGGACATCATGACGACCACGCTGTGGCTGCTGACCGCCACGGCGGTGGTCCTGCTGGTGCTCGCCGCCGTCTTCGAGACCGCTGCCGGCTCCATCGCTCGGACCAGCGCGCCGCGCGCGGAGAAGCTCACCGCCGACCGCGTGCCGGGCGCCGAGGTGCTGCTGCGGCTCGTCACCGAGCTGCCCCAGACCCTGGCCGTGCTGTCGCTGCTGACCACGGTGCTGCGCACCGCGTACGTCGTGACGCTCGTCGTGGTCGCCGTCGACCTCGTCGGCGCGGGCGCCGGTCCCGCCGCCGGCGCCGTGGTCGCCGTGCTGACGCTGTACGTCGTCGCTGACGTCGTGCCGGCCCGGCTCGTCGCGACGCAGCCCGAGCGGATGGCCGCCCGGCTGGCACGCATCGTACGCTGGCCGGTCGTGGCCCTCGGACCGGTCGCGCGCCTCATGGGCCGGGTCGGCAGCACCTTCACGCCCGGTGACGACGACCACCCACCGCTGGTGGTCACGACCGAGCAGCTGCGCGACCTCGTCGACGTCGCCGGAGCGGAGGGCACGTTGACGGCGTCGCGCTACGCGATGCTGATCGCGGTGTTCGACATCGATGACACGGTCGTGCGCGAGGTGATGGTGCCGCGCCCCGACATGATCTCCGTGGCGTCGAAGGCCCCGCTGGACGAGGTGGTCGAGGTGATCCTTGCCGCGGGCCACTCGCGGATCCCGGTGCACGGCGACGACCGCGACGAGATCGAGGGGATCATCTACGCCAAGGACATCCTTGCGCTGTTGCACACGGGGGAGATCCGACCGTGGACCGAGCTGATGCGGCCGCCGCTGGTCGTGCCCGAGCTCAAGAGCGTCGAGGAGCTGCTGCGCGAGCTGCAGGTCGCGCAGGTCCACCTGGCGGTCGTCGTCGACGAGTACGGGGCGACGGTCGGGCTGATCACGATCGAGGACATCCTCGAGGAGCTCGTCGGCGAGATCGTCGACGAGTACGACGAGGAGCTGCCGCTGGTCGAGGTGCTCGACGACGACCGGTGGCGGGTGGACGCGCGGTTGCCCGTCGACGACCTGGCGGAGCTGGTCGACACCCGGCTGCCCGACGACGAGTGGGACACCGTCGGTGGCCTGCTGTTCGGGCTGCTCGGTCACATCGCGACCCCCGGCGAACGGGTGGCGGTCGACGGCATCCAGCTGACCGCTGAACAGATCAGGGGCCGGCGGATCGCGCAGGTGCTCGTCGAGCGCTGTGACGACGAGGCCGCGGAGTCGTGAGTCCCACGGCGGCGCTGCTATCGTCGCCGCGTGATCGATGAGCGTGAGACCGATCGCGGTCCGGCCGGACCGTGACCGTGCGTCGTGCCGGTCGGGTGGGGCAGGCATGACTGTGGTGCGCTCACTGGCCTCGCTGGCCCCCGACGAGCGTGCGCTGGTCGATGCCGCCCGCGACGCCAGGGTCCGTGCCTACGCGCCCTACTCGGACTTCCAGGTCGGCGCGGCGCTGCGTACGGCGAACGGCCGCACCATCGTGGGCGCCAACGTCGAGAACGCGTCGTACCCGGTGACCATCTGCGCCGAGCGGGTCGCGATGTCCCACGCCGTCGTCCAGGGCGAGCGTGCGTTCACCCACATCGCGGTGATGGGCTCCAGCGAGCAGATCTGCACGCCCTGTGGCATGTGCCGGCAGTTCATGTTCGAGTTCGCACCCGACCTCGTTGTGCTCGCCGCCGGCGCCCGCGGCAGCGTGGCACGGTACGTCCTGAGCACCGACCTGCTGCCGGGCGGGTTCGGTTCCGCGGCGCTGGGGGGCACGTGAGCGCGGAGCACGAGGCTGCCGACGACCGGGCAGGTGCGGCGGATGCGCCAGCGCTGCGGTCGGGGTTCGTGTCGATCGTCGGTCGGCCCAACGTCGGCAAGTCCACGCTGCTCAACGCACTGGTGGGCGTGCCGGTGGCGATCACGACGCCGGTGCCCCAGACGACCCGGCACGCGGTTCGGGGCGTGCTGCACGACGACGGGGTGCAGGTGGTGTTCGTCGACACGCCCGGGCTGCACAAGCCCCGGACGCTGCTGGGGACCCGGCTGAACGAGGTGGCCCGCGAGTCCGTCGCCGACGTCGACTTGCTGCTGTTCGTCGTCGACGCCGCCGGCGGGATCGGCTCGGGGGACCGGTTCGTGGCCGGCCTGCTCACCGACCATGCCGATCGCACGATCGCCGTCGTCAACAAGATCGACTGCATCTCCAAGGCGGCGCAGCTGCCCGCGATCGAGGCCGTGGCGCAGCTCGCGCTGTGGGCAGAGGTCGTCCCGGTGTCAGCGAAGACAGGCGAAGGCGTCGACGTGGTGCGCCGCCTGATCGTCGATCGCATGCCCGAGGGCCCGCCCTACTTCCCGCCCGAGCAGATCACCGACCAGACCATCGAACAGCGCGTTGCCGAGCACATCCGTGAGCAGGCGATCATCCGCATGCGCGAGGAGGTTCCGCACTCGGTCGCGGTCAGCGTCGACGAGATGGTGCCGGGTGCGTCCGAGGACGTGACGGTCGTCCACGCCACGATCTTCGTCGAGCGCGACTCGCAGAAGGGCATCGTCATCGGCCGGCGCGGTGCAGTGCTGCGCGACATCGGCGCCGGCGCTCGGCCCGACGTCGAGAAGCAGCTGGGCACCCGGGTCTACCTCGAGCTGCGGGTCAAGCTGCTCAAGGACTGGCAGGGCAACCCGCGCGCGCTGGACCGCCTGGGCTACTGATCCGGTCTGCCGTGGCTGGCAGGGCCGTGGGTGTGTGGCGGTTGGTGCCGGGTGGCCGGTGTGGGTTGCCACGGTGATGGGTGTGTGGCGGTTGGTGCCGGGTGGCCGGTGTGGGTTGCGACGGTCGGGAGGTCCACACCCCGCGTGCGGGTGAACGCTGCGGCGACGCCGTAGCCTGTGGTACCTATGGCGCTGTTCCGCGAGCAGGGTGTGGTCCTGCGCACCTGGAAGCTCGGTGAGACCGACCGCATCGTGAACCTGCTGACCGCCGGTCGCGGGAAGGTGCGCGCGGTCGCCAAGGGCGTACGCAAGCCGGGATCGCGCTTCGGTGGGCGCCTCGAGCCGTTCAGCCATGTCGACCTGCAGCTGTACGAGGGTCGCAACCTCGACATCGTCACCCAGGTCGAGCTGATCGACGGCTTCGCGCCGGTGCGGGCGGACTACGCACTGTCCGCGTGCGGTTCGGGCATGGTCGAGGCCGCCGATGTGATCGCGCAGGAGGGCGAGCGCTCGAACCGGCTGTACGTGCTGTTGCTCGACGGCTTGCGCCAGCTCGCTGCGGGACCGGCGTGGCCGGCGACGGTGCTCGACGCCTACCTGCTGCGCCTGGCCTCGGTCGCGGGCTACCACCCCCAACTCGACGCGTGCGCGGGGTGTGGGACGCCGGGGCCTCACGACATCTTCCACCTCGCCGCCGGCGGCGTCGTGTGCTTCCGCTGCGCGCCCGGCGGCACCCGTCCGCTCGACCCGCGGACCATCGCGCTGCTGCGGACGCTGGCTGGCGCCGACTGGGGCGCCGGCGCCAGGGTCGACCAGCGTTCCCGCCGTGCCGTCAGCGCGCTGATCAACAGCTACCTGGCCTACCACCTCGGGCGGTCGCTGAAGGCGTGGGAGCTGGTGCCGCGATGACCGTCACCGAGGACGCCGTCGAGATCGATCCCGACCGGGTGCCCGCCCACGTCGCGATCATCATGGACGGCAACGGCCGCTGGGCGGGTGAGCGGGGACTGCCGCGGCGAGCCGGTCATGAAGCTGGTGAGCACGCGCTGTTCGACACGGTCGAGGGCGCGCTCGAGCTCGGGATCCGATGGCTGACGGTCTACGCGTTCTCAACCGAGAACTGGCGCCGTCCGCCCAGCGAGGTCCGGTTCATCATGAACTTCAACCGCGACCTGTTGCGCCGCCGCACCGGCGAGCTCGACGCCCGGCGGGTGCGCATCCGCTTCATCGGGCGCCAGACCCGGCCTATCCCCGCCAGCCTGCGCCGGTTGATGGCCGACAGCGAGGCGCGAACCAGCCACCACCGGCGCATGACCCTGCAGATCGCGTTCAACTACGGTGGTCGCGCCGAGCTGGCGGACGCGGCGCGTGAGCTGGCCCGCGAGGCCGTGGCAGGTGAGATCGACCCCGACAAGATCGACGAGTCGGCCGTCGAGCGGCACCTGTACACGACGGACGCCCCCGACGTCGATCTCCTGATCCGCACGTCCGGCGAGCAGCGGCTGTCGAACTACCTTCCATGGCAGGCCGCTTACGCCGAGCTCGTGTTCACCCCGCTGAACTGGCCGGACTTCGATCGTCACGCGCTGCGCGCCGCACTGACTGACTATCAGCAGCGCGCCAGGCGGTTCGGCAGAGTGTGATGCCCGGTGGCCGTCACACGTCCAGAGACGCCATGAACCCTCTGAGGAGACCGGCGAACCGATCGGGTTGCTCGAGGTTGGGCAGGTGCGCGGCACCATCGATCTCGACCAGGTGTGCCTGCGGTAGCCCAGCGGCCAGGTGCAGCGCCTGCTCGTCCTTGCCTGGCGCATCGTGACGGCCGACCAGCACCAGCGCCGGGATGTCGATGTCGGCCAGCCGATCGCGGACCAGGGGTTCGACCAGCTGCGCGTCACCCTGGTCCGCACGCATCTGCTCGGCCTGCCGTGGCAGCAGTTCATCGAGCCATCCGGCGACCGTTGCGCGCACATCGGGATCAACCAGGGACGGGTCCCGCCCGACACCGTCGACCCACCAGCGCAGGTTGATCTCCCGCGCCCGATCGATGTCACCGGCGATCAGGGCCTCCTCCTCGGCGCCGAGGTCCGCTCTGACGTCGTCGCTCAGCGGCACGCCTGGCACGGCGGATCCGACCAGCACCATCGCCTGTACCCGCTCCGGTGCGGTGATGGCCGTGTCGAGCACGATGCGCCCGCCGTTGGACGCACCGACGAGCACGGCGCGTTCGAGCCCAGCGTGGTCGAGCACGGCCAGCAGGTCGTCGTGGTCGAAGTAGTCCCGGGTTGCATCGGGGGAGCGCCCGAAGCCCTGGCGTCGTAGCGCACCACCCGGTGACGGTCGGCGAGCGCGACGAACTCGCGATCCCACATGCGCCGATCGGCGATGCCTGCATGGACGAGGCCGACCGCCGGGCTGCCGTCGCCGGCGGACTCAACGTGCAGATCGGTGATCACGCGGCCTCCCTGAGCCCCGGTTCCAGGGCCTCAGCCTACGTATCGGCCGCCCACGTTTCTGTCCGGCGGAGCCGGTCCGCCAGCCGTTCGTGGATCCAGGCCCGCGGGGTTTCTGGTGTCTGGCTTCGGGAACCCCACATGTGAAGCCAATCACGAAGAAGCGCGAGGTTCCCATGGCACACGATCTCACGGGAAAGACGTCGCTTTCCTCGTCGCGAACGAGGGCATCGAGCAGGTGGAGCTGACAGAGCCTGGAAGGCCGTGACCGAGGCAGGCGCGACCGCCAGACTGCTGGCCCCGGAGCCCGGGAACGCGCCGGCGTTCGACCACTTGGACAAGCCGAGACGTTCGACGTCGATGTCGCCGTCGCCGATGCCACGGTCGACGACTACGACGGACTCGTCCTGCCCGGTGGCGTCGCGAACCCCGACGCACTGCGGCTCGACGCCGATGCCGTGCAGTTCGTCCGTGACTTCTTCGCCGCCGGCAAGCCTGTCGGCGCCATCTGCCACGCCCCCTGGATGCTGGTGGAGGCAGAGGTCGTCGACGGCCGCACGGTCACGTCGTGGCCGAGCCTGGCGACCGACATCCGCAACGCCGGTGGCACCTGGGTCGACGATGAGGTCGTCGTGGACGGAGGGCTGGTCACCAGCCGCAATCCCGGCGATCTGCCAGCGTTCAACTCCAAGATCACCGAGGAGTTCGCCGAGGGTGAGCACGAGGTCCAGGCTGCGTCGGTCTGACACGACGGCACTCGCGCCGTGCCCGCGCGGTCGCTTCAGCCCGTCGTCGGCCGGGGTTCGAGCAGCTGGTCGACCGGCGCGTAGTCGTCGGTCAGTACCGGCGCGTCGCCGGTGAAGCTGTCGAGCACAGCGTCAGTGATGATCACGTCGTCAGCGGCGCGGGCCTCGAGGCGTTCGGCGACACCGTCGGCCTCGACGACGCCGCCCACCATCACGAAGTTGCCGCCGACCGCGCCGTCGAGCCGCTCGGGTGGCGCGACGACCGCCACATCGTCGAAGACCGCGTCCAGCGTCGCCGCCTCTGCGCGGGCGAACGCCAGGGGCGGGTGGTCGATCATGTTCAGCACGTACACGCCGCCCGGGCGCAGCACCCGGTCGATCTCCTCGATGAACTCGGTGGTCGTCAGGTGCCACGGCACCGCGAGGCCACCGAAGGCATCTCCGATGACCACGTCGCGCGAGTCGTCGGGCAGGTCGGCGATGCCCAGGCGAGCGTCGCCGGCGCGGACGCGCAGGTCGGGACCGGTGCGCAGCCCGAGCTCCTCACGGGCCAACGCGATCAGCTCCGGGTCGAGCTCCAGCACGAGGCTGTCGGTGCCGGGCCGGGTCGCCGCCAGGTAGCGCGGCAGCGTGAACCCGCCGCCACCGATGTGGAGCACGTCGAGGGGCTCCGGTGGCGCGAACGTCGCGTCGATCACGTCGATGACGTCGCGCGCGTAGTCGAACTCGAGGTGGGTCGGGTCGTCGAGATCGACATAGCTGTGGCGCAGGGTGTCGAGGACCAGCAGCCGGCCGCCGTCGGCCTGTTCGTCGGGGATGACCGATGCACAGAAGTACGCGGTCTCGTGCTCACACGGTGTGCCCAGGAACAGCCCAAGCCCGGCGATGGCGACAGCGCCCAGCATGACCGCTGACGGCGATCCCGGGTCCTGGCGGGGCAGCCACACCCACAGCCCAACGCCCCCCGCGACCAGCACGCTGCCCAAGGCGATGACGATTGGCGGGGTCGGGAACGCCGCGATCAGCACGAACCCCGTCACGAAGGTCCCGAACAGCGCCCCGATCGTGCTGATCGCCGACAGCCGGCCGACCGTGCGCCCGGTCTCGTGCAGGCTGTAGAGCTGGATCTTGACCACCATCGGGGTGACCGCCGACAGCACCGTCGCGGGGGCGAAGAACCCGAGCAGTGCCAGCGTGACGATCGTGAACGGGTTGCGTCCGGCGAGCGCTGGGCCGAACAGGCGCACGACCGGCAGGCACGCCAGTGCGAGCAGCCCGCCGATCGCGATGACCGGGCCGAGCAGCATCCGCGGATCTCGGGCGTCGGCCCGGCGGCCTCCCCACCAGGCGCCGAGCGCGATGCCCGCCAGGACGGTGCCGATGATGCCCGTGTAGGTCTCGAGCGTGACGCCGACGTACGGTGCCAGCAGGCGTCCCGCCAGGATCTCGAGCATCAGGACGCCCGCGGAGGTGGCGAACACGATGACGGACGAGAGCAGCGCAGGCATGGCCGACAGTATGCCGAGTGGCGTGGTCGTGGCCGCCGCGGCCAACGCTCTACCTGCGGAACCGCCCGCCGACGAGCCGCGGTGCCACACGGCGTGGCAGCTGCTGGTGCAGGCACGCTCCTGCGCGGCGATGGGGTCACCGCTGTACGGCCACCTGCTCGAGCGGGCCGCGGCGGACTGCGAGGCCGGCGGACCGACGTGGGCGCTGCTGCGTGCCCACGCCGCGCCCGGCCGCGGGGACGCGCTCGCCCTGCGGCTCATGGCCGCCGTCCACCGTCTGGTGCTGGAACGACGTGTGCCCCACCTGGCCACCTTCTACCCGAGTGTGGGTGGGACCGGAGCGGTGGACGGGGTGTGGGAGGCCTTCCGTGCGACGCTGGAGGACCATGCCGGCGATCTCACCCCGCTGATCGGACAGCCCTGTCAGACCAACGAGGTCGGCCGGAGCGCGGCGCTGCTGCTCGGGCTGTTCGACGTCGCCCGCCGGACGGGGCTGCCCCTGCGCCTGCGCGAGGTCGGTGCGAGCGCGGGGCTCAACCTGCGGTGTGACCGCTTCCTCGTCGGCGGTGGCGGGGTCACCATCGGGGATCCGGACAGCCCGGTCGATCTGTCGTCGCACTGGCGGACGCCTCCGCCCTGGACGCCCGCGCCGCTGGACGTCGTCGACCGCCGGGGCTGCGACCGGTCACCGGTCGATCCGACGACCAACGATGGCCGGCTCACGCTGACGGCATCGGTGTGGGCCGACCAGCGGGAGCGCCACGCGCGCCTGCGCGGGGCGCTCGAGCTCGCCCGGCGGATTCCTGCCGAGGTCGACCGCGCGTCGCTCGAGGTATGGACACGTGCGCAGCTCGCCGACCTGGCGGACGGGGTGGCGACCGTGGTCTTCCACTCGATCGTCCTGGAGTACGTGGACGATGGGGCGCGTGCGGCGTTCGTCGAGGCCCTGCACAACGCAGGCGCCCGGGCGACGGCCCACCGCCCGCTCGCCTGGGTGCGACTCGAGCCGATCAGCCACCTGCGCCACCACGGCGTTCAGGTGGACCTGTGGCCGGACGGGAGCAGTCGCACGCTGGCGCGGTCCGGGGCGCACGGCACGGATGTCGACTGGCTCGGTGACGAGGACACCGCGGCACGCGGGTAGCCTGCAACCACCATGACGACCGTGACCAAGCCGCACGATCTCGTGACGTCCGACGCGGCGTTGCGCCGCTTCCTGCACGGTCTGCCCGGCGTGGACCAGGTCGGCGCCGAGGCTCGCGCTGCAGCGCTGGCGACGCGGTCGATCAAGCGCGACGCCAAGCTGTGGGCGATCGACCTCGCGATCGGCGTCACCGATCTGACCACGCTGGAAGGCGCGGACACACCCGGCAAGGTTCGGGCGCTGTGTGCGAAGGCGGTGCGTCCGGACGCGACCGACGACACGGTGCCCCACACGGCCGCTGTGTGCGTCTACCCGGACATGGTGGCCGAAGCGGTCGCGCGCACCGCCGGCAGCGGCGTGCAGGTGGCGTCGGTGGCCACCGCGTTCCCGTCGGGTCGGGCGTCGCTTGACGTCAAGCTCGCGGACACGCGCGAGGCCGTGGAGGCCGGCGCGCACGAGATCGACATGGTCATCGACCGCGGTGCCTTTCTGGCCGGCAGGTACGGCGCAGTCGCAAAGGAGATCGTTGCCACGAAGGAGGCGTGCAGCGACGCTCACCTGAAGGTCATCCTCGAGACCGGTGAGCTCGCCACCCTGGACAACGTGCGCCGCGCGTCCTGGCTGGCGATGTTGGCCGGCGCCGACTTCATCAAGACGTCGACCGGCAAGATCGCCCCGGCATCGACCCGCCCGGTCGTCCTGGTGATGCTCGAGGCGGTCCGCGACGCCGAGGCCATGCTCGAGCGCCGTGTCGGGGTCAAGGCTGCCGGCGGGATCCGCACCACCAAGGATGCCATCCGCTACCTCGTACTCGTCAACGAGATCGCCGGGCCGGAGTGGCTGACGCCGGAGCTGTTCAGGATCGGCGCGTCGAGCCTGCTCAACGACCTGCTCATGCAACGGGTCAAGCAGCGGACCGGCGCGTACGCGGGGCCCGACTACTTCACGATCGACTGA
>DATHVN010000199.1 GCA_035461305.1 Euzebyales bacterium
CCCCGCACGCTGTCGGGCAAGAAGCTCGAGGTGCCGGTCAAGAAGCTGTTCGCGGGTGCTGATCTCACCGACGTCGCCAGCGAGGGCGCCCTGGCCAACCCCGAGTCGCTCGACGCCTACCGGGATCTCGCGCGCGAGCTCGCCTGAGCCGACCCGCGCACGGAGGAGCCGATGCGTTACGCCCTGCTGCTGCTGTACGTCGATCCCGAGATGGCCCGCCGGACGACCACCGACGAGGCACAAGCCGAGCTGGCCGCCTACGGCGCGATCGCCGCCGAGCTCGCCGAGACCGGCGTCCTGGTCAGTGGCGAGGCGTTCATGCCGGCAGCGACGGCGCAGATCGTCACCCCTGCACGATGGCGAACGACGGGTCTCAGCGGCCGACGAGGTCGAGCGCGAGCTCAGTGGCTTCTACCTCGTTGACTGCGACGAGACCTGGGTGCTCGACATCGCGGCCCGCCTGCGGGTCGCCGCACACGTCGCCGTCGAGGTCCGTCCGCTGATGACGCTGCCCCGCGTCGGACGCCGGATAGTCCACGGCCGATGCCGGCGATGTCGGTCGGACCGGATCAGGCACCGCCGGTGGCCGCGATGAACGACGTCTCCTTCACGCAGTCGACGTAGCGGGCCGTGGCGTCGTCGAGGTCGAAGTCGCGACCGCTGAGGCCGACGTCGAGCTCTTCCAGGACCGCCATGGCACGCTGGGCTCGCACGACCCGTTCGTCGTAGTCGTCCGACTTGTTCAGCTGCGTCGCCACCGTCGCCGCCAGGGAGCACGCCGCGGCGAGCCCGCACAGGATCTGCCATGAGGGCGCGTCCAGCGAGAACGTCGCGGTCAGCCAGTCGGCGAGCTACTGGCCGCCGAGCGCCGGCGCCGCGGTGACCCCGGTCGCGACCGAACCCGCGATGATCGTCGTCTGCACGAGCAGCGCCTGCGTCGGCGGGCGTCCTGCAGGTACCGGCTGACGTCGCGCCGCCTGGCCGCGATCCGCTCCCGCAGATCATCGATCGGATCGCCGTTGGTCGTCTGTGTCTTCGGGGTCGACATCGGTCCCCCCTCGTGCCGAACCACCGGGGGAACGTCATGTCGTCGGTCTGGTGGACCAGTGGGCGGCGGGCACGCGCCCCGAGGTCGGCCAGATGGTTCCTCCCACACAACCGTAGCCGGGTTGACCGTCGGTCATGCGAGGCCGTCGATCCGAAGGCTCCGATGATGTGCATCGACACATCGGCGTCGATGCAGCGGCTGCCGGCCTCGCCGTCCGATGGCGTGACCACGCGGTGGCGACCTGAAGATCTGATCTGGGCATCCGCTATGATCATCGCCCGCGACGGCGACAAGTGCACGAGACCAGCGCAAGGATGATCGGGTGCTTCGCACGCTGGCGGATGCACACGTTGCGTCTATTGGGTCAGACCTACCCGTCACCCGCCGCTATGGTCGAGGGGCTGCTGGCCGTCCAGGCGGAGAACCACGGGCAGGCCTCCTGGGCGGTGGCCACGCGCACACCTGGCATCTCGGAGGCGGCGTTCGGGCGGCTGTTCGACGACGGTGTCATCCTGCGGACCCACGTCCTCCGCCCGACGTGGCACTTCGTCCACCCCGACGACATCCGGTGGCTCCTGGAGCTGACGGCTCCCGGATCAGCCGCCTCATGGTCCAGCTCCAACGCCAGCTCGGCATCGACGATGCCATCTTGGATGCGTCGGCCGAGGAGATCGCCGATGCCCTGGCCGGCGGTGTCCACCCACCCGCGACGCGCTCGGCACAAGACTGCGGGACGCAGCGCTGCCCGCCGAGGGTCAACGACTCGGCGTGATGCTGGCGAACGCCGAGATGGTGGCACTGGTCTGCAGCGGCGCGATGCAGGGCCGAGACCACACCTACGCGCTGGTCGACGAGCGTGCGCCGACGGCCCGGCGGCTCGACCGCGACGAGGCGGTGGCGGAGCTCGTGCTGCGGTACTTCACCGGGCACGGACCGGCCACCGAACGCGACCTGGCCTACTGGGCGACGATGACGCTGACGGACGTGCGTTCCGGCCTGGCCGAGGTGGCGTCGGAGCTCGACCACGTCGTGCACGACGGTCGCTCCTACTGGTTCGGTGAGCCACCACCGGACGAGGGGTCGCTGTCGCCACGGGCCCACCTGCTCCAGACCCTCGACGAGTACCAC
The DNA here is from genome assembly GCA_035461305.1 of Euzebyales bacterium. Classification (NCBI taxonomy): domain Bacteria; kingdom Bacillati; phylum Actinomycetota; class Nitriliruptoria; order Euzebyales; species Euzebyales bacterium. Next base: position 2,177 of record DATHVN010000199.1, read on the forward strand.
AACGGGTACCAGGCCTCGCGGTACGTCCTCGACGCGGATGGGCTGGTGCCGCGGGGCCGACCGGCCGCGGTCGGGATGACCCTCCTCGACAGCCAGATGGTCGGCGACATGCATCGCACGGTCCGCGCCAACCACGTCGACTTCCAGATCGGTCTGTTCCGCGAGCTCGCGGACGACGATTTCCCCGAGCTCGAGGCGGCAGCTGACCGCCACGGGCAGTTCCTCGGCCTACGAGGCCACCGTCGCCACGACACGGCGGTCCGACCGAGGCTGACCGCCTGCGCTTGCCGCACGCACTCGTCGTGTGACCGACCTGATGCGATCGACACCTGTTGCATGCCGTCCGGTGAGGGCGGCAGGATGATGACGCCATGCGGACGCTGTATCTGCTGCGCCATGCGAAGTCGAGCTGGCACGACCCCAGCCTGGCCGACCACGACCGGCCGCTGGCAAGCCGTGGCATCCGCGCCACACCGTACGTCGCCGATCACCTGCGTCAGATCGGGATCGTCCCCGACGTGGTCCTCTGCTCATCGTCGCGTCGGACCCGCCAGACGCTCGACCTGCTCGGCGACGCCATCCCGTCCGACACAGACGTCCGCATCGAGGAGGAGCTCTATCACGCGGCCGCGGACACGCTCCTCGACCGCCTCCGCCTGCTGCCCGACAGCGCGCGGCGGGCGATGCTGATCGGCCACAACCCTGCCATGCAACAGCTCGCCGTCCTGCTCGCCGCCTCGGGAGACCACCTGGAACGGATGGCTCGCAAGTTCCCGACCGCGGCGCTCGCGACGCTGGACGCAGCGATCGACGGGTGGGCAGACCTCGCGGCCGGATGCGCCGAGCTCGCAGGATTCGTGCGCCCGGACGACCTCAACGCCCCCCGGTGAACAGCGGCTGCGGGTGATCTCGCGCGTCTGACCACCAGGACGTGCGTGTGTTGGAGGGTGGGCGGCGATGCGGTCGGCTGGGGCACGCGACGCCGGCCGTAGACGTACGGTGTACGGTAGAGTGCGTCGGAGAGGTGGATGGATGGCTTCACGGACCGACGCTGAGGCGACGACCGAGCAGCCCCGCGTCCCGCTGAGCCGGAGACGGGTGTTGCGCGCCGCCGTCGACGTCGCCGACCGCGGAGGGCTCGATGCGCTGACGATGCGCCGGCTCGCACAGGAGCTCGGCGTCGAGGCGATGTCGCTGTACCACCACGTGGCCAACAAGGATGCGATCCTCGATGGCGTCATCGATGTCGTCGCCGGCGAGATCCTTGAGGCGGTGGACAGGGTTGATGCGCCAGCGCCCGAGGACGACTGGCAGACGGCGATGCGCTCGCGGATCCTCGCCGCCCGCGAGGTCCTCCTCCGGCACCCGTGGGCGCCCCGCCTGCTCGAGACACGGACGATGAACCCGGCGATCGTCGGCTACTTCGATGGCGTGCTCGGGATCCTCCGGGCCGGAGGGTTCTCCTACGACCTCGCACACCACGCGCTGCATGCCCTGGGCAGTCGCGCTCTCGGGTTCACGCAGGAGCTGTTCGAACCCGACGACCCTGAGGCTGCGGACGCGGACGCCACCGCGATGATGGCGCAGATGGCTGACCAGTTCCCGCACCTCGTCGGGATGCTGGCCGAGGTAGCACACGACGACCCGGACACGACCCTGGGCTGGTGCGACGATCAGTTCGAGTTCGAGTTCGGGCTCGACCTGATCCTCGACGGGCTGGAGCAGCGGCGCGCGGACGCCTGAGGCGCCGCTGACGGCCCGCCATCCCACGCCGGATCCGGCGAGATCTTTCATGCGGCCCTTGACAGCCTTACGCGGTATGACTACCTTACGACGTACGACGACCTTACGTCGTACGGACCCAGGGACTGAACGCAGGAGCGAGCATGCGAACATTGATCACACCGTCGGACCCGTCGGGCCGAACGATGGTGGAGGCGCACGGCCTGGTCAAGCGGTACGGCGACGTGGTCGCCCTGGCCGGCCTCGACCTGGCGGTCGCTGAGGGGACGGTGCTCGGGCTCCTCGGCCCCAACGGCGCCGGCAAGACGACGGCAGTGTCCATCCTGACCACCCTGCTCGGGGCGGACGGCGGGCGCGCCACAGTGGCGGGACACGATGTGGCCAGCGCCCCCGACGAGGTGCGCAGCCGCATCGGGCTGTCGGGCCAGTACGCAGCGGTCGACGAGCACCTCACGGGCTTTGAGAACCTTGACATGATCGGGCGGCTGTACCAGTTGGGAGCGAGGCGAGCGAGGACACGCGCACGGGAGCTGCTGGAGCGGTTCTCGCTGACCGAGACGGCGAACCGGCGGGTGAGCACCTACTCCGGCGGGATGCGCCGGCGCCTCGACCTCGCGGGCGCCCTCGTGGCGGAGGCCCCGGTGCTCTTCCTCGACGAACCCACGACCGGTCTGGACCCCCGTAGCCGCGCCGAGCTGTGGACGACCATCGGCGACCTGGTGGCGCGCGGCTGCAGCGTGCTGCTGACCACCCAGTACATGGAGGAGGCTGAGCGGCTGGCCGACGACATCGTGGTGATCGACCACGGGCGGGAGATCGCACACGGCACCGCGGACCAGCTCAAGTCGATGGTTGGCGGTGACCGGATCGAGGTCACCCTGGAGCACGGGTCGAGCGTCGACGACGCCCGCCGCGTGCTTGCCGGCCTGGCGGTGGGCGAGGTCCACGTCGACGGCTGGTCGGCGACGGCCCCCTTGGCGGGCGGGGCCGAGATGCTCACCGCGGCGCTGCGCGCATTCGACGCGGAGGGCATCGGACTGCGGAACGTCGGGCTGCGCCGACCGACGCTCGACGACGTGTTCCTGGCGCTCACCGGACGGGCGACCGACGGCGGAACCGACCCGACCGCGCAGACCATGGTCCCCGCGATGGCGCAGGAGGCGGCGTGATGGCCCGACCAACGCAGATCCTGACCGACGGCGTGACCGTCGCTCGGCGGAACCTCATCAAGGTCATCCGCGTGCCCGAGATCCTGTTCAGCGTGCTGGTCACGCCGCTGATGATGGTCGTGATGTTCGCGTACGTCTTCGGCAGCTCGATCGACATCCCGGGCGGCAGCTACAGGGAGTTCCTCATCGGCGGCACCTTCGCGCTGACGCTGACGTTCGGCGCGACGTTCACCGGCGCCGGGCTGGCGGAGGACATGCGCAACGGCATCATCGACCGGTTCCGCTCCCTTCCGATGTCCCGGGCCGCCGTCGTCGTGGGTCGGACCGCGAGCGACATGGTCTACAACGCCCTGTCACTGGTCGTCATGACGGTCGCAGGGCTGTTGGTGGGATGGAGGATCCACGACGGGATGGGCAACGCCCTGCTGGCGTTCGGCCTGCTGCTGCTCTTCGCCTACGCGATCTCGTGGGTGATGGCCTGGGTGGGCCTCCTCGTGCCCAGCCCCGAGGTGGTCAGCAACGCGTCGTCCATGGTGATCTTCCCGCTGACGTTCATCGCGAACACCTTCGCCCCCTCGCAGAACTTCCCAACGCCGTTGCGCGTCTTCGCCGAGTGGAACCCCGTGTCGGCGGTCACACAGGCCGCCCGCGAGCTGTTCGGCAACATCCCGCCGGGGACCCCTGAACCATCCACCTGGCCGCTCCAGCACCCAGTGCCCTACACGCTGGCCTGGGTCGTGATCATCATCGCCGTGTTCGCTCCACTGGCGGTCCGGCGCTACCAACAAGCGAGGTGACGCCATGAAAGCGATCGTGTTCGAACGCTACGGATCCGCGGACGTCCTGGGACTGCAGGATGTCGAGACCCCGGACGTCGGCGACGACGGTGTGCTGGTCCAGGTGCGAGCCGCGGCCGTCAACCCCTACGACTGGCACTTCATGACCGGCCTCCCGTACTTCTTCCGGCTCCAGCTCGGGCTGCGCCGCCCGCGGATCAACGGCTTCGGCAGTGACCTCGCCGGCCGCGTCGAGGCGGTCGGCCCGAGCGTGACGCGGTTCCGCCCAGGCGACGAGGTCTACGGCCGGGTCGACCAGGCGCCCGGCAGCGCCCTGATGGACCTGGGCTCGCTGGCGGAATACGTGCGGGTCTCCGAGGAATCCATCCGCCCACGGCCGGCCCGCCTGACCGCCGAGGAGGCGGCGGCCGTGCCGCTCGCAGGGATCACGGCGCTACGGGCCATGCGCGACACCGGAGCGGTGCAGCCGGGCCAGCACGTGCTGATCAACGGCGCGTCCGGCGGGGTGGGCACGTTCGCCGTCCAGATCGCGAAAGCGATGGGCGCGGAGGTGACGGGAGTCTGCAGCACCCGCAACGTGGACCTGGTGCGGTCGATCGGGGCGGACCACGTCGTCGACTACACCCGGGACGACGTAACGCATGGCGGACCCCGCTTCGACCTGATGCTCGACAACGTCGGCAACCACTCCCCGACCGAGTGCGTGCGCATGCTCAAGCCAGGGGCGACATACCTCGCCTCCTTCGACCACCCGGGGAACCGGTGGCTCGGCCCGATGGGCCACGTCCTCCCGATGTCCATCCGGTCGCGGTTCGCGGGCTGGCGGATGGTCCTGCTGCAGCCGGAGCGTCGGGACACCGACCTCGACGCGCTGACCGAACTGATCGACGTCGGGGCGGTCACCCCGGTCGTCGACCGCACATTCCCGATGGTCGACACGCGGGAGGCGATCGAGTACCTCGCGGGGCGCCACGCCTCCGGCAAGGTCATCGTCACCCCATAGGAGGGTCGCCATGCTCATCACGACCGCGCAGGTCGTCATCGGTCTGGCCGCCGTGAGCGGCGTGCTGGTGCTGGCGTTCACCGTGTCGTTCCGGACGAAGTTCCCTCCCGTGCAGAACGCCATCCGACGGCTGAACCGCCGCGTGCTCAATCCCCGGCAGATGCGGCCGGGCAGCTGGGCGCCTGGGCGTCGGTGATCCACCACGTGGGTCGCTCCAGCGGCGCGAGCTACCGGACGCCGGTCGTGGCGATGCCGACCGAGGACGGGTTGTGATCGCGCTCGCGTACGGACCGCGCGCCGACTGGGTCCGCGACATCCTCGCGCCAGGGTCCGCCGCCGTCGAGCACGAGGGCCACACCATCCGGGTGCAGCTGCCGGAGCTCGTCGTCGGGGCGGACGCCGACCAATCCTTCCGGCCCAGGAAACAGCGCGCCCACCGCCTGTACGGCGTCGAGGATTTCCTGCAACTGACGCGGACGTGATCGCCACGGCGTTGGTTCTCAGGAGCTCGACTGCACGACGACCAGTAGTGACAGCACGATCGGCAGCGTCGCGGCACCCACGAGTGGGGGCGCAGAGGCGGTGGATCCAGCATGCGGTCGACCCGCCAGGCCGATCGCCCGGCCACCCCCAGCGCGGGTGAGGGTGGCGTCGCCGAGGCGACGATCGTGGCCGCGACCGTCCGTCGACTCGTTCGCGTGGCGGCCCGGTCGTCCGCCAGTGCTTCGAGATGGCGACGGATCTCGAGTCGCGCGACCCGC
>DATHVN010000200.1 GCA_035461305.1 Euzebyales bacterium
GCCGAAGTCCGCCTCGCTGAAGGTCGGGTCCTTGCGCAGCATCGCCCGTTTGAGCGTCGATGACAGCACCGGTCCGGTCGTCGAGCGGTTCAGGCCCGCCAGCGTCTGGGTGATCTGGCGCGACAGGGTCTCGATGTCGCCACGTTCGCGGGCGTCGTCCTCGCCGTCGGCCTCGCCGTTGATGTCCGCAACCGCAGGCGTCGTCGTCGGGGTCGGCTGCGTGCGGCCCCGTGCGCCGCCACCACGCGCGCCACGCCGGCTGCTTCTCGGCTTGCCGCCACGGCCGGGGGTGACGCCCTCGAGGGACTCGTAGAAGAGGAACTCGTCGCAGGCGGCGGGCAGCAGCTTGGAGGTCGACGCCTCGAGGCCGACGCCGATCACGCGGCGGTTGAGCTCGCGCAGCTTGCCGACCAGCGGGGTGAAGTCGCTGTCGCCCGTGCAGATCACGAAGGTGGTGATGTAGTCGCGCTCAAAGCACAGCTCGATCGCGTCGACCGCCATCTTGATGTCGGCCGCGTTCTTTCGGATCGCGTCCATCCGCTGCGGGATCTCGATCAGCTCGACGTGGTGGCGCGTGAGCATCCGTCGGTCGTCGTCGAAGTAGGACCAGTCCGCGTACGCCCTCCGCACGACCACGCGACCGCGCTCGGCCAGGGCGTCCGACACCGGCCCCAGGTCGAACGTCGTGTGCAGGTCCTCGCGCGCACCGATCGCCAGGTTCTCGTAGTCGATCAGTAGTGCGATGCGTTCTTCGTCGGTGGTCACGCCTTCTCCTCTGGGCGGCCGGTGCGCGCCGCTGTGGACTGGGCGCGAGTCGGTGAGGCGCAGCCCGGCTGCGCGGCGAGGCTACGAGCGTACAACCACACGTCGCATGAGGCGCACATGGCCCGCCCAGGAGGGACAGATGCCGTTCGGCCGAGCCGTTCCACCAGCCGTGTGCTGGAACCGGGACCCGCACCGTCTCCTGGCGCCTCGCCGGCGACCGGCGCCCGATCCCCCGATCGACGTAGGATCTGGTGTGTCCGTCCGTGTGCACCGGCGCACGGCCGGGGGGCGTAGCCCAACTGGCAGAGGCACCCGGCTTAAAACCGGGTTCAGTGTGGGTTCGAGTCCCACCGCCCCTACGACCCGCCACGGCCCCCGCCGGAGGCTCCCGCCGAGGCCGTCGTGGCGCGTCAGCCCGCAAGCCCGAGCCCTCGAGCCCGTCGATCGCGTGACAGGAACCAGGTCATCTGCACGCGGGACGTCGCGTCGTCGCGCGGCACGTGTTCGTCTCGGTCGTTTCGACCAGATCAGTCCGCGCCGCGTGGGTCGGCTGGACGAGCCCGCTTTGGCGCTACAGGAAGCGCTGGAGTTTCTTGATGGGCACGACCTCGCGGATCCGCGAGAACGCCCGCTCCTCGATCCGCTTGACCTCATGGATCGTCAGGCCCAGGCGCTCGGCCGTCTCCCCGGGCTTCGCGGGGGTGCCGTCGACCAGACCCATACGGAGCTCGACCACCTGGCGCTCGATGTCGGGCAGGCGGCGCAGGACGCCGTCCAGCCTGCTGCGCAGCGCGTCGTCGGCGTCGTCGCCGGTGTGTCCGCGAGGGGTTCGGGGGGTGTTGGCCATCGTGATGCCATGCTACGCGCCTCGGCGCGATCGTCGACCGGGTCCGACCCTCATCCACGCAGGTCACAGGCGGTCGGGTGCTCCTCAACGGCCGGGATGCTGCTTGAGCCACTCCAGCGTGGACGCCAGCCCCTCAGCGAGCTCGGTCCACGGCCGCCACTCCAGCGCCCGTCCCGCTCGTCGCACGTCCAGCGCGATGCGCGCGACCTCGCCGGGTCGAGCCGGGGCCCGGTAGGGCTCCTGGTCGTAGCCGGTCAGCTCCACGAGCAGGGCGAACAGCTCGTTGACGCTGACCTGCCGGCCGGTGCCGATGTTGCAGCGCAGCCGCGACCCGCGCTGCATGGCCAACATCAGCGCCTGCACGACGTCGTCGATGTAGACGAAGTCGCGCGTCTGCGTCCCGCCGCCGTAGATGGTCACGCCGTGCCCGGCCAGCATCCGGGCACCGAAGATCGACACCACGCCCGTCTCACCGTCGGGACTCTGCCGCGGGCCGTACACGTTGCCCAGCGCCAGCGACGTCCAGTCGAGCCCATACAGGGCCTCGTAGACGTGCAGGTACTCCTCGGCCGCGCGGTTCGACGCGCCGTACGGCGACGCGGGATGGCCGTCGAAATCCTCCGCGACAGGAAGGACGTCGGCGGGTGGCTCGCCGTAGATCGTGCCGCCCGACGAGGTGAACACGACCTTGCGGGTCCCGGCCGCGCGGCACGCTTCCAGCAGGCGGATCGTGCCGAGGACGTTGACGGTCGCGTCATGGGCGGGGTCGTCCACGCTGTGGTGGATGCCCGTGTGCGCCGCCAGGTGGAAGACCACCTCCGGCTTGGCGTGGATGATGAGCGGCGCCGAGGACGGGTCGACCAGGTCGCAACGCTGGAAGCGAAGGTGGCGCTCGGGGGTCCGGCGTACGTGCTCGAGGTTGTCCATGCGCCCGCTCGACAGGTCGTCGAGCACGAGCACGTCATGGCCCGCCAGCACCAGCCGGTCGACGAGATGGGAGCCGACGAACCCGGCGCCACCCGTCACCAGGACCGACGTCATGGCGTCACCTCCACATCAGCGCCGGCGCTGGGCGGTCGGTCCACCGCGGCGGGCGCCGCCGGCCGGTCACGAACACTGCTCAGCGCAGCTGGTTCCGCACACGCTCGAGCAGGTCGGGTGGCGCGGTATCCCGGCAGTGACGCGCGACCAGGTCCCGCAGCGCGCGTTCGAAGTCGGATCGGGAAAGGCATGGGGGGCAGTCTGCCAAATGATCGGCGATGACCACCGCCAGCTGGTCTGAGCACTCGCCGTCGAGGTACCGCTCCAGGTCGTCGAGGACCTCACGACAGCCGTCTGCCATCGTCAGCCTCCAGTCTCGTCGTCATTGACCAGGCCGCGTTCCACGGCATAGCTGTACAACGCGCGCTGGAGCCGGGATCTTCCCCGATGCAGGCGACTCATCACGGTTCCGATCGGCGTGCCCATGATCTCGGCGATCTCGGCGTAGCTGAAGCCCTCCACGTCGGCCAGGTACACCGCGATGCGGTACTGCTCGGGCAGGTCGGCCATCGCCTGCTTGACCTCGTCGTCGGTCAGGCCCTCGAGGACCGCCTGCTCCGCCGCGCGCTCGGTCGTCTCGCTGATGCGGTCGTACAACGAGAAGTCAGGGTCGGCGTCAGCGCTGACCTCCTCCGGCCGGCGCTGGCGGCGCCGGTACCGGTTGATGTAGCTGTTGGTGAGGATCCGGTACAGCCACGCCTTGAGGTTGGTGCCCTGTCGGAACTGGTGGAACTTGTCGTACGCCTTGGCGTAGGTCTCCTGCACCAGGTCGTCCGCGTCGGCCGGGTTGCGCGTGTAGCGCAAGGCCGCCGAGTACAGCTGGTCGAGGTACGGAAGGGCGTCGCGCACGAAGATCTCACGGCGCTCCGCGTCGGTGAGCACGCGGCGGACGAGCGTGTCGTCGCCGTCACTGTCCGCGCTCATGCGGCATGCCCGGCGCTACGGCTGCAGGAGGCTCGCGACGTCTGCCTGCCGCTGCTTGACGCACCCATGCGGTCCCCTTGCGCGGGCCTGTCGCCCGTGGTGGCGACAGGCGGTGGCGGCTGCGCAGTCTAGTCCACAACCCGCATCATATACTTCATGTATTTCCATATCATGCGGTCATGCACCGTGATAACGAAGACGACGCCGCCAACGATCTGCGGCGGTGGCTCGGCGAGGACAACACGTCCCCATCGGCCGGCCACGACGGCATGGAGGACCTGTCACACCGGTGGACCGCGCCGCGGCTGGCACTCGCCCTGCTCGTGCTGGCACCGTGGGTCGTCCTCGGCGTGCTGGCGCTGACCGGTGCGCGCGGCCCGGCGTCGACCGGACGGCCGGACGACGCAGGTCCGGCGGGTCACGCGACCGACGACTCCGACGGTCCGGCCCGTGCGCCGATGGCCGGGTCCACATCACCGCCATCCGCGCCGGAGACGCGCGGGCATCGCGCCGATGCCGCGACGCCCACAGAGGCTGTCACGGCCTCCGGCGGGGTCCCTGCCGCCGTCGGGCCGATGGCAGTGCGGCTGGTCCGGGATGCGGTCACCCGCACCGGCGCCCGGAGCATGGCCCTCGACGCCGCCGTCGTCGAGGCCGCAGAGGCGCTGGCGGCCGACACGTGGGCGGTCCGCGTGCACGCGGTCATCCTGCGTGGCGACCGGCGCAGATGGCGCGCGGCGACGCACGAGGTGTGGGCGGCCCCGGTCGGCCTGCGCGAGGGCCGCGTGGTCGGCCTGGACCAGCCCTGGCGCGTCGCAACGATCGACGGCGGCATCGCGCCGACGACCTGGGACCGTGCCGATGTCGACACCGCTGCGGTGCGTGGCGCGCTCGACGACGCCGGCATCAGCCACGGCGATGACCCCGTCGTGCACCAGCACCCGAAGCTGCCGTCGATCGTGCGCGTGACGACGAGCGGCGACCGCCACGTGTGGGTGCGCCTGACGCCGCAGCCCGTCGTGGTCGGGCACGGGGACGGGCGGCCCGACCGGTGACCGCGCAGCCACGGCACGCGGCCCTGTCGGCGGCGCGCAGGATCGTGACGATGCTCAACGAGGTCGAGGCTGGGCTACGACCTGCACGGCTGCTGTGCCCGCTGTTCGCCGTGCACCTGCGAAGCGCCATCCGGCGCACGCGTCCCCATCCGGGACCGGTGGCGGGCGTGCACCGCCTGGCCGTCGCATCCATGGTTGACGGCGCCTACGAGGTCGTCGCTGTCTGCCGCCGCGGTGACCGGTTCGGCGCGGTCGGCATGCGCCTGTCCCGCGCCGACAACGGGGCGTGGCTGGTCACCGACGTCGCGCATCCCACCATTCGGCCGGGATCGCGTCCGCCCCTGTCCGACCCGCCGGGTCCGTGATCGAGAACCACCGACGGTCGTCGCTACCATCCTGGCCGATGCGCACATCGCCACTGCGCACCCATCTGTTGCGCGCGTTGTCCATGGCGGCTCTCACCATGATGGTGACGTCCGTCTCGTTCGCCGCGCCCCGGGCCACCCCCCGGGCACAGGCGGCCGAGTCCTGTGACGAGGGCGGGGGCGGCGGCAAGCCCAAGGACGAGCGGGCGCTGAAGGAGGCCTCGGCCGAGCGACAGAAGATCCAGGAGGACCTCGACAAGCTGCTCAACACGGGCGAGGTGCTCAAGGCGCGCATCCAGGAGACCGACGCCGAGCACGAGACGCTGGTCAAGCGGCAGCGCAGGTTCGACAGGCAGGCGGGCGCGGCCCACTCGGAGCTGGCCAGCCGCGTGCGCCGTTCGTACATGCTACGCAACGCCGACCCCGTCCTGACGATGCTCTCGGCCACCGACGCGGAGGGCGTCGTCGAGCAGAGCCGGGTCCTGGGCATGCTGGCCGAAGGCAGCCGCGAGCACGTCGAGCGCGTCAGCAGCGCCGCACGCCGCAACCGTGCCGCCGCGGAGCAGGCCGAGCAGGTCGCCGAGCAGCTGGCGCAGATGCAACAGGACTACGGCAAGGTCAAAGACAAGGCCCGGGGGCTGCTCGAGCAGGCCAGGGAGCAGGAGGCCAGGCTGTCGGCAGAGGTCGCGCTGCAGCGGGCCGCGAACGGCAGTGGCTGCCCGCTGCCTCCCGGCGTGGTCTCCGGTGGTCTGGCGTGCCCCGTCGACCAGCCGCGCAGCTTCACGGACACCTACGGCGCGCCGCGGTCCGGTGGACGCTCGCACCTTGGCGTCGACATCCTCGCACCGATCGGCACACCACAGCGCGCCTACGAGGATGGCGTGATCACCCGCATGCATTCGAACTCACTTGGCGGCATCTCGCTGTACCTGCGCGGCGACAGCGGCAACGAGTACTACTACACGCACCTATCGGGTTACGTGTCCGACCTTTCGGTCGGCCAGCGCGTGAGCGCGGGCCAGCACATCTCGTTCACGGGAGACACGGGCAACGCCGCCGGCATCCCCCACCTCCACTGGGAGGTCCGTCCCGGCGGCGGGGGCAACGTCAACCCGTACCCCTACGCGCGCGCCGCCTGCGGCTGATGACCCTGCCCCGCGGGTGTGGCCGGCGGCGCAGGCGGTGACGATGTCACCATGGATCCCGTCCCACCCGCCGGTCGGCGCTCGCGTTCGCCAGCCCATCCCCACCCGCCGCCTCGCTGGCGCTCGCCCTCGCCAGCCGATCCCCACCCACTGGCTCGCTGGCGCTCGCCCTCGCCTCTGGACCCGACGATGCGCGGCGTCCTTGCGCGTCATCTCCCAGGGGACGGCGTGGTCGTCGTGCCCGAGGGGATGGACCTGCCGATCGCCGACGACTGCCGCCGTGCGGTGGATCCGGCGACCCTGCGGCCCGGATCAACCGCCGCCGTGGTCCTCGTCGACGACGAGCTGTCACGGGCCGGCGACCACGCCGAGGAACTGATCGACACGCTCGGTGCCGCGCTCGAGCCCGGCGGTGTGCTCGTTGCGACCGTGCGCAACCGCATCCACGCCGAGGCCGCTCGCGAGCCGCTCGATGGGCTGCGCGGCTACTCGGCCAACGAGGCGGCGGCGCTCGTGGCGCACCGCGGCTTCGACCTGGAGCTGCTGTGTGCCCCGGGTGCGGCGGCGCGAGTGCGGGGCGACGACGTGTTCGACCTCGACGCCGACCGTCGACCCGGGCTGCTCGACGCCGCCCCCACACTGCTGCTGGCCGCGCGGGCGCCGAGCTCGCCGGAGGAGCGCGGTCGGATCTTCCTCACCAGCCGGCCGCGGAAGATCGCCGCCGCGGCCGTCCTGTGCCGAGATCCGGCGGGTCGGCTGCTGGTCGTCTACGACCGCTTCAAGCGCAGCTGGACGATCCCCGGCGGTGTCGTCGACGCCGACGAGGATCCCGCGGCGGCGGCCGTGCGTGAGGCGTGGGAGGAGGCCGGGACCAAGGTCGACTCCGATCAACTGCTCGGTGTGTTCGTCTCACGCTGGCCCGACCGCCTGATCTTCGTGTTCACGGGCACGCCCGTCGAGGTCGTCGAGCACCCTCAGCCGCGGCATCCGCACGAGATCGGCGCGGTGGCCTGGCTGCCGCTGGACCGGGCGTTGGACCGCCTCGCACCGGCTGCGGCGTTCAAGGTGCGCAAGTGCCTGGACCAACCCGGCTACACGTGGGTGCAGTGAGGGCCGCCTGACCGCCCCGACGCACGACGGGAACCGAGGACCATGCAGATCCTGCGCACCCCCGAGGCCCGCTTCGCCGTCGTCGACGGACTGGATCACACGCTCGGGAACGTGACGGTCAGCGCGCCCGACGTGGGTGCGCCGGATGCCCTGCAGATGGCCTACGTCGACGAGGGACCTCCCGAGGCTCCCCCGGTCGTGCTGGTGCACGGTGAGCCCACGTGGTCGTTCCTGTACCGCCACATGATCGGGCCGCTGGTCGACGCCGGTCTGCGCGCGGTTGTGCCCGACCTCATCGGCTTCGGCCGCTCGGACAAGCCGCGGGCCATCGCCGACCACACCTACGCACGGCACGTCGCGTGGACGTGGAGACTCGTCGAGGCGTTGGACCTCGACACCATGACGTGGGTGGGCCAGGACTGGGGCGGGCTGATCGGGCTGCGACTGTTGGCGGCGCACCCGGAGCGCTTCGCGTGCTTCGTGGCCGCGAACACGGCGCTGCCGAGCGGCGACCAGAACATGCCTGAGGTGTGGCACGCGTTCCGACGCACCGTCAACACCGCCACCGACCTCGACATCGCACGCCTCGTCCAGGCCGGCACGCAGCGCCGCCTGTCCGACGCGGAGCGCGCCGCGTACGACGCGCCGTTCCCCGACGAGTCGTACAAGGCCGGCCCCCGGGCGATGCCCGAGATGGTCCCCTACCGTCCCGACCACCCCGCCGCTGAGGACAACCGCCGTGCGTGGAAGCGACTGACCGGGCTCGACGTCCCGGTCGTCACGGCGTTCAGCGACGGCGATCCGATCATGGCCGGCGTCGACCGCGTCATGCAGCGCGCGTTTCCCGGCGCGCAGGGTCAGCCGCATACGACCATCGTCGGCGCCGGCCACTACCTGCAGGAGGATGCAGGACCACAGCTCGCCGCCGTCGTCGCCGACGCCGTCCTGCGCCACACCTGATCCCGACGCTGCCCGCGCATCCGCAGCGGGAGCGCAGCAGGTCAGCGACGACCGCGCCCCCCCATCCGGTGCGGCCGCAGCACCCGGTCAGGGCACCGGACCCGGGTCGGAGCCGTGGCGACGCACGTCGCCGCGGGCGATGGCGTCAGCGATGCGGCGCATGCCGTCGTGCACGTCGACGAACCGCAGCGCCAGCGGAGACATGCCGAGGCGCAGGATCTCCGTCCCTCGTGCGTCGCCGATCACCCGGTGCCGCGCGACGAGCATCGCACTGACCCGTCGCGCATCCGCACAGCGCACCGCGATGTGACCACCGCGGCGTGCCGGGTCACGCGGCGACGCCAACGTGACCCCGAGGGGACCCAGCCAGGCGTCCACCAGGTCGACCGCGAGCGAGGTCAGCGCCATGCTCTTGGCACGGATCGCGGGCACACCGGCCTCCGTGACGAGCTCCAGCCCCGGCAGCATCGCGGTGGTCGAGAGGACAGGCGGCGTGCCGGTGCTGAAGCGGCCGACGCCCGCCGCCGGACGGTACGTCGGCTCCATCCCGAACGGGTCCGCGTGCCCGAACCAGCCCTGGATCGGGCTGCGCAGGCTGTCCGCGACGTCACCACGGACGTAGCGCCACGACGGCGCGCCGGGACCGCCGTTCAGGTACTTGTAGGTGCATCCCACAGCGAGGTCGACGCCCGCCCCAGCCAGGTCGACCGGCACCACGCCGGCGCTGTGTGACAGGTCCCACAGCGACCATGCCCCACGGCGGCGCACGACCGCGCTGATGGCCGGGAGGTCGTGCAGCAGACCGGTGCGGAAGTCGACGTGCGAGAGCGCGACGAGTCCGACGCGTGGGTCGAGCGCCGCGGCGACATCCTCCGCCGTCGGCGGGCCGTCGAGCAGGCGCAGCACGCCACCTGCGGCCCGGGCAACAGCATCGAGCACGTACAGGTCCGTCGGGAAGTTGCCCGGATCGGTGATGACGTCCGGTCGACCCGGTGTCGCGGCGAGGGCGGCCGACGCGAGCACGTGCAGGCTCACGGTGGTCGTCTCGCCGACCCCGACGTCGGCGGGATCGGCACCCAGGAGCGAGGCGATACGCGCGGCCGCGGCGTCCCCGAGCCCGAGCCAGTGCTCGTTCCATCCGCGGATCAGGCGGTCGCGCCACCTGTCCACCTCGACCTGCACGGCGCCGGCGACCGCTCTCGGTTGTGGGCCGAGCGAGTTGCCGTCGAGGTACACGAGCGACGGCTCCCCGGCCGGCCGGTGGAACCGGTCGACGAACGGCGCCAGCGCGTCTAGCGCGTCGAGCCGGGCGGCGTCGTCCCTGGTGGGCACGCCCACGTCAGACCGACCGCGGGCGGCACGGGGTCAGGCGCCGTGGCACTTCTTGTACTTCCGACCGGACCCGCAGGGGCAGGGGTCGTTGCGTCCCACCCGGTCGCCCTTGACCACCGTGCCCTGGATCGCCTGGCGCGCGGCGGCGGCTGACGCGGCACCGCCGGCCGGCGCTGCGGTCGCTGCGGCGCCCGGCGCGACCTGAGGTGAGCGCGCCGAGGTCAGCCGAAGCCTGGCATCGGCCGCCCGGTCGGCCTGAGGCTGCGGTGGCGTGGTCCGCGCAACCATGCTGAAGAAGAACCGCACGGCCTCTTCGCGGACGCGCACCATCAGGACCCGGAACGCTTCGTACGCCTCGCGCTGATACTCGACCAGGGGATCGCGCTGACCCACGGCGCGCAACCCGATGCCCTCACGCAGGTGGTCCATCTCGTACAGGTGCTCGCGCCAGATGCGGTCGACGACGCCGAGGATCGCTCGCCGCTCGACCTGGCGCTGCACGTCCGCCCCGACGCGCTCCTCGCGTTCGGCGTACAGGGTCCGCGCGAGCTCGACCGCGTCCTCGGTCAGGCCGTGGACCGTGAGGAACTCCAGGTCGAACGCCTCGAACATGGCGGCCACGCGCTGCCGGGCGTCGTCGCGCACGTCGTCGTCGGCGTTGGCGTCGATCACGAGCTCGGCGTAGGCGTTCTGCAGGCCCGACAGGTCCCACTCCTCGCTGAACTGCCCCTCATCGGCGAAGTCCTCGACGAGCTGCGTGATCGCATCAGTCAGGAAGTCCTGCGCGACCGCGGCGACGCCCTCGTCGTCGCCTTGGAGAACGCGGCTGCGCTCCTCGTAGACGACCTTGCGCTGCTCGTTCATGACGTCGTCGTACTTGAGGACGTTCTTGCGCAGCTCGAAGTTGCGTGACTCGACCTGGGTCTGCGCGCGGGCGACCGCGCGCGTGACCATCTTGTGCTCGATCGGGATGTCGTCGGGCATCGACAGGCGGTTCATGATCGACTCGACCGCGCTGGCGTTGAACAGCCGCATGAGGTCGTCTTCGAGCGACAGGTAGAAGCGCGACGCGCCCGGGTCGCCCTGCCGCCCGGACCGGCCGCGCAGCTGGTTGTCGATGCGGCGGGACTCGTGGCGCTCGGTACCGAGCACGTACAGGCCGCCCAGCTCGCGGATCCGGTCGCCCTCGGCCTTCGTCTCGGCCGTGAAGCGCTCGAGCTGCTCATCGCGGTAGGCCCTGAACGCCTCGGGATCGATCGGCTCGGCGTCCTCGCGCTCCTGGCCGGGCAGGCCGTTGAACTTCTTGCGGGCCTCGTCGAGCGCGAGCTGCTCGGGGTTGCCGCCCAGCATGATGTCGACACCGCGGCCGGCCATGTTGGTGGCCACGGTGACGGCTTTGATCCGCCCCGCCTGGGCGATGATCGCGGCCTCACGGAAGTGGTTCTTGGCGTTGAGGACCTCGTGAGCGATTCCCCCTCGCGTGAGCAGGGACGACAGCTGCTCGCTCTTCTCGATCGACACCGTGCCGACCAGCACGGGCTGGCCCTCCTCGTAGCGCTGGGCGATGTCGTCGGCCGCGGCCGTATACTTCGCCTCCTCGCTCTTGTAGATGACGTCGACGTGATCGGCGCGTGCGATCGGCCTGTTCGTCGGGACCTCGACCACACCCATGTCGTAGATGTGGGCGAACTCACCTTCCTCGGTCTTGGCCGTGCCCGTCATCCCGGCGAGCTTGTCGTACAGGCGGAAGAAGTTCTGCAGTGTGATCGTCGCCAGCGTCTGGTTCTCCTCCTTGATGGCGACGCCCTCCTTGGCCTCGATGGCCTGGTGCAGCCCCTCCGAGTAGCGGCGGCCGTCGAGGATGCGGCCGGTGAACTCGTCCACGATCTTGACCTCGCCATCGGTCACCATGTACTCGGTGTCGCGGCGGTACAGCTCCTTCGCGCGGATCGCCTGCTGCAGGTGGTGGATGTAGGGCGTGTTGACCGATTCGTAGAGGTTCTCGACGCCGCGGAGCTGCTTTAGCAGCTGCTCGACCTTCTCGGTTCCCTCCTCGGTGACGGCGACGGTCCGTTTGGCCTCGTCGACCTCGTAGTGCTGATCGCGGTGCAGCCGCGGCATGATCTGCTTCGCGAACAGCTCGTAGTCGGCGGTCGCCTGCTCGGCGGGGCCGGAGATGATCAACGGCGTGCGGGCTTCGTCGATCAGGATCGAGTCGACCTCGTCGACGATCGCGTACGCGTGGCCCCGCTGCATCATGTCCTCGGCGCGCAGCACCATGTGGTCGCGGAGGAAGTCGAAGCCGAACTCACTGTTGGTGCCGTAGGTGACGTCGGCGGCGTACGCCAGGCGCTTGTCGTCGCGGCTCTGACCGGCGTAGACGAGGCCGGCCTCGAGCCCGAGAAAGCTGTACACGCGCCCCATCCAGTCGCGGTCGCGAGCGGCCAGGTACGGGTTGACCGTCACGACGTGAACACCAGTGCCGGCCAGGGCGTTGAGGTAGACCGGCATGGTCGAGGTCAACGTCTTGCCCTCCCCCGTGCGCATCTCGGCGATGTCACCGTCGTGCAGCACGAAGCCGCCGAGGACCTGGACGGGGAAGGGGAACTGGCCGAGCACGCGACGGCCGGCCTCGCGCACGACGGCGAACGCCTCGTAGGCGATGTCGTCGAGGTCCTCACCGTCGGCCAGCCTGGAGCGGAACACGTCGGTCTGTGCCCGCAGCTCGGCGTCGGACATGGCCTCGGGCACGTAGCGCTCCTCGAGCGCCTCGACCTCGCCGACCTGCCTCCACAGCTCCTTGAGGCGACGGCCCTCGCCCATGCGCAGCAGCTTGTTGAACATCGGAATGGAACCTTCGCAACGGAAGATCCCAGTGTAGGACCCGCCGTTCCCCGCGGGATGTGCCACGGCAGACAAGTCGGCCCGCGGCCGCCCGGGCACTCGCGCCGCTCAGATCGCAGGCTCTGTCAGGCGCGAGCAGGGAGCGCGAGCGCCTCGCGAAGCTTCCTGGTCGTGAGGAGCGCGGCGTCAGCCGCGGGACTCAGGTGATCTCCAGCAGCTTCTCGCGGACCGCGTACACCACGGCCTCCATGCGTGAGTGCAGGTGCAGCTTCTCGAGGATGTTGCGCACGTGGTTCTTGACCGTGTTCTCCGAGATGAACAGCTCGCGCGCGATGTCGCGGTTGTTCATGCCTTTGGCGACGTGGGTCAGGACCTCCATCTCGCGGTTGGTCAACCGCGGTGCGGAGCGCTCCTGCTCCTCGGAGTCCTTGCGGGCCATCGCGGCGAACTCGGCGAGCAGCTTGGTCGCCATCGGCGGAGACAGCATCGACTGGCCGGCGTGGACGTTGCGCACGGCGTCGGCGACCTCGTCGATCGAGATCTCCTTCAGCAGGTAGCCGTTTGCACCTGCCTTGATCGCCTCGTAGAGGTCGTCCTCGTCGTCGCTGATCGTGAGCATCACGATCTTGGCGTCGGGCAGATGCTCCTTGATGGCGCGCGTCGCGTCGATCCCCGAGACCCGGGGCATGCGGACGTCCATGAGGATGAGGTCGGGGGCCAGCTCGATGGCCAGGTCGACGGCAGCCCGGCCGTCGTCGGCCTCGGCGATGACGGTGATGTCGTCCTCGCTGGCCAGCACCATCTCGAGCCCGCGGCGGAACACCGCGTGGTCGTCAGCGACGAGAATCCTGATGTTCTCGCTTGTCTCCGCCTCGGCCATGCGGTCAACCACCTCGGTCAAGACCATCAGCTGCAGTGCACTGTGACTAGCCTGCCATACGGCCGTTGGTCCATGTGAACCAGTTACACGTCATTTGTAGAACGGCTACCAAGAGTAGCAATATCGGGCTTGACCCGCCGTTCTGTTCACGCATCGTAGACATGTGTCGCGCAATGGACGGCGCGGGTCACGGCGAAGCCGTCACGGCCGCCAGCGTCACCACCAGCACGCGGTCGGCCCCGGCGTCCGCGAGGGCGCCTGCAGCCGCTGCCGCCGTGCCTCCGGTCGTCCGCACGTCGTCCACCAGGACTACGTGCGGTGGCACACTCTGGCGATGCCGGAAGTCACCCCGTCGCGCGATACGACGCTGCCGTGCCGACAGCGTGGTCTGGTCGCTGGACTGGCGCGTCCGGCGCAGGAGGTCCAGAGCCGTTGGGCCCGCGAGCAGGCGCGGGATGTCGGCGCCGCGCTGGCGCAGCCGGCCCGGCGTCGACGGTACCCAGGTCCGCGGCCACGTCGTGACCGGCGGGACCACCACGCCCAGCTCGGCCCACATCAGCCGTCCGAGGTGCACCGCCGCGCGGTGGCGACCCGGGGTCTTGACGTCGCGGATGGCACGCGCGATGACCCCGTCATAGCGGAACGCGGCGATCGCCAGCACGGCCGGAGCCAGTCGCACCGGCGCACCGTCGGGCAGCCGCAGCGGCACGGCCGCGCGTCCGCAGGGCGCGCACAGCCCCGCTGCGACGTCACCACAGGCGGCGCAGCGCTCGGGCAGCACAGGATCCAGCAGGCCACGGAGCATGCGGTGCACGCTGCGCGCGCCGCGGCCATCACGCCATCCCCTCGCCTGCCGCCCTGTGGATGACGTCCCCGCGTCGAGGCGGATGACCTCGCGGCGCACGACGGACACGTCTCAGCATGTGCCTCGAGTGCCTGAGGTGTCCGCGGCCGGGGGGGACGGTTGTCAGAGGATCGCCTGGGGCGACACTGCGACGATGCCCGATGCCCCCAACGCCCGCAGGTCGCCGAGGCGCTCCCACAGCTCGTCCGCGCCGACGACGAAGTGGACCGCGACCAGATCGGTCCTGCCCGCCAGCGGCAGCACGGTCGGCGAGGCGAGACCAGGGAACAGGTGGCGCAGCTTGTCGACCTGCGCAAGCTCGACGTGCAGCATCACGTAGCGGTGCCTGCCGGCCGCCATCGCCGCGCCGAGCCGCAGCGCCATGTCGGCCAGCACCGGGCTGTCGGTCCGGCGTACGAACTGCGCCTCGCATCCGGCGATGACCTCGAGTACCCGCAGACGGTTGCGTGCCAGGCTGGCGCCCGTCTCGCGGAGATCGACGATGGCATCGGCGATTCCTGCCGCGCACACGCCCTCGAGCGATCCGCCGAGCTCGAGCACCGTGGCGTCGACGCCCCGTCGTGCGAAGAACCGCCGCGTCAGGTTCGGCAGGTGGGTGGCGACGGCGCAGCCTGCGAGATCGTCGGCCGTGACCCGGCCATCGTCGTCGCGGCTGGCGAGGACCAGGTCAGAGCGTGCGAACCCGAGCGGCAGCGTCTCGAGCTCCCCGAGCTTGTGCTCCTCGACGAGATCGGTCGCGATGAACGCCGCGTCGACCTGGCCGGCAGCCAGCGCCCGGGCGGCGTCGCGCGAGCGCATCTCGATGAACGACAGGTCCTCGATCCGCGCGATCGACTCGCTGCCGTGCAGCATGGACGTGGCGTACCCGGCGTGGCTGAGCAGCTCCAACGTGCGGGTCCGCAGCCGGCCCCGTGAGGGGACGGCGATCCAGGGTGGCGTCATGTTCGTATGACCTACTGCTTCTCGTTCGTCGGCGGGTCCTGTGGAGTGTCGGTCGAGGTGAGCATGTCCGGGCCGCGGCGTGTCCCGAGCACGGCGAGAACGTCGGCGAGGTCGACGTCGACCGCGACCAGCCCAGCCAGCAGGTGGAACAGCAGGTCGGCCGCCTCCGCCGTCACGCGGGGCCGATCCACACTGGGCCGCAGCAGCTCGACGCAGACCTCGTACGCCTCCTCGATGATCTTGCGGGAGGCGCGCTCGGGATCCGTGACGAGGGTCATCGAGTACGATCCCGCCGGCGCCTCGACGCGACGAGCGCGAAGCACCTGCTCGAGGGCGTCGAGTGACATGGCCGGTTCCTCAGGGGTCGTCGCGCACACGAGCGACCAGCCTACGTCGTGCCGCGGCAGGGGGGCCGCCGTGGTTGCGCCCCAACGTTTCGAACGCACGGCGGTTGCCCGCCGGTCCGGTCGACGTGCGGTCGGGTGATCCACCGTGCGGTCATGCACAAGGGGTGCTCAGGCGAGGACGGCTTTGAGCCTGTCGATCGCCTCGATGGGGGTCGGGTCCACGCCGCGGGCCAGCGCCGTGTAGACGCTGATGAGGTCGGCATGCATGATCAGTTCGGCCATGCGCGCCAGCGGCTGACCACCGGTCGACGCGACCTCCGCGCACCAGGCGAAGTGCGCGTCGACAACCTCCATCGAGGGCGTGACGCGCTTGGCGACCCGCTCGTGCTCCGCCTCGGGGTCGCGAACGACCAGCAGCGCGCTGCGGGGTGTCAGCTGGGGCAGCCAGTGACCGACGATCGCGTTGTGGTCGGCCTCGGGCAGCTCGGCCGGGTACGCCGGCAGCTTGGCGTTCTCGTTGAGCTGCGACGCGAGGCGCCGCGCGACGACGGCGCCAACCCCCTGGGTCCCCCACACGGCGGCCAGGTCGACCTGCGCGAGCTGCTCGGCGAAGCGCTTAGCGGGGTTGTCGCGCCGCGGGATGTGGCGCCCACAGGCCGCGACGGCGCGGCGCTGGCCGGAGATCGCGTGCTCGAGCTGGTCGCCCAGGCCGAACACGCCGAGCAGCGGTACCAGCATCCAGCCGAGGCTGTGGCGCGGCGGAGCGTTCGCCGGGACCACAGCCAGCGGCCAGCCACGCTCCTCCGCGAGGCTGCCGAGCCTGCCGCCGCTGGTGACCGCCGCGACCGGCGCGCCTCGTGCCTCGGCCTGCGCGACGGCGTCCAGCGTCTCCTCGGTGTTGCCCGAGTGCGAGAGTGCGACGACCTGGGTGGACGGTCCGACGAAGCGTGGCAGCCCGTACCCCTGGTGCACCAGCAGCGGCACCTCGAGCTGCTCCTCCAGCAACGCGGCCAGCAGGTGCCCGACGATGCCGGACCCGCCCATACCGACGATGCAGACCTGTTCGGCGAGGGTCAGATCGACGTCGAGGACCACGCGTCGCGCGTCGTCCCACTGCCATGGCGCGCTCTCGACGTCGGCGAGTGCGTCGCTGAGGTCGATGCGGCTGAAGTGGTCCGGCTCGTCGAGATCGACGCCACCGTCGAGGTCTGTCATCGCCCGCTCCGATCCAAGGATCAGCTGCGGCTGGCCTTCCGCGGAGGCGAGGCCTCTTCCACCAGCATGACCGGGATGTTCTCACGCACCGGATAGTGAAGCTCGCATTGTGTGCAGATGATCACCTTGCGGCGGTCCTTGTACACGATCTCCCCGTGGCACGCCGGGCAGATCAGCAGGTCGATCAGTGACTGGTCCACAGCCATGGAGTCCTCTCCTTGTGCATCTCATGGGCCGCGGGTCGGCCCCCCCGTCCGGCGACGCCGCGCTACGAGAGCACGAGCGAGAGCACCTCGTCGCGCACGGTCGTCATCGTGTCGGTGTCGATGGCCTCGACGTTGAGTCGCAGCAACTGTTCGGTGTTGGACGGCCGCAGGTTGAACCACCACGCGTCCGCCGAGAACGTCAGACCGTCAGCGTAGTCCGCCTCACCGCGGTCGGCGAACGCCCCGGCCACGGTGGCGATGGCGGCCTTCTCGTCAGCCACCTTGCTGTTGATCTCACCCGACTGCACGTAGGTGTCGTACGGCTCCACCAGCTCGGCCAGCGTGCCGCCGTGCATGCTGAGCGCCTCGAGCAACACCAGCGCGGCGATCAGACCGGAGTCGGCGCGGAAGTTCTCGCGGAAGTAGTAGTGGCCGGAGTGCTCACCGCCGAAGATCGCGCCGGTCTCGGCCATCACGGACTTGATGAACGAGTGCCCCACCCTGGTGCGCACGGCGATCCCACCCGCACGGTCGATCGTCTCGGGGACCGTCCGCGAGCAGATCAGGTTGTACAGCACGGTCGCGCCCGGAGCACCCGCCAGCATGCGCTCGGCGATGACCGCTGTGACCAGCGACGGTGAGACCGGGCACCCCTCGCCGTCCACGCAGAACATGCGGTCCGCGTCGCCGTCGAACGCCAGGCCGACATCGCACGACTCGGCGCGCACCAGCCAGCCGAGGTCACGCAGGTTCTCGGGCTCGATCGGACTTGCCGGGTGGTTCGGGAAGGTGCCGTCGAGCTCGAAGTACAGCGGCACCAGCTCAAACGGCAGACCCGCGAACACGGGGGGCACCACGTGGCCGGCCATGCCGTTGCCGGCGTCGACGGCCACCCGCAGCGGACGCAGCGCCGCGGGATCGATGAAGCCGCGCACGTGCTCGGCGAACGGCTCGAGGAGATCGAGCTCGCGGTGGGAGCCACGGCTCGTGGCCGACCCGAGCTCACCCGACGCGACCCGGTCGCGGATCCGCGCCAGCCCGGTGTCGAAGGCGACCGGCTCCGCGCCCGCCCGGCACAGCTTCAGCCCGTTGTAGCCAGCCGGGTTGTGGCTGGCGGTGACCATGATGCCGGGGTGGCCCAGATGGCCCGACGCGTAGTAGAGCAGATCGGTCGAGACGAGCCCCAGATCGATCGTGGTGACACCCTCGGCACGTGCCCCCCGCATCACCGCCTCGGCGATCTCGTCCGAGCTCGTGCGCATGTCCCTGCCGACCAGCAGGTATGGGGCGTCGAACTCGATCGCGGCCGCGCGCCCGATCAGGTAGACGATGTCGGCGTCGAGCTCCTGGGGCACCAGCCCACGGACGTCGTAGGCCTTGACGATGCGGTCGAGGTTGGACAGCGAGGCCATGTCCACAGCGGTCCTGACACACTCAGGCGTCGCGCGTGCGCGTCAACGCGACGACGACCCCGCGCTGCTCCTGCTCGATAGGCATCTGCAGCTGGCCCTCGAGCTCGAAGACCTCCTCCTGCAGCAGCGTCCCGGTCACCGGCTCGTACGGGTGCCCGTCACCGCCGACGGGCTTCGGGTCGACGGCTGCTACCGCGCGCGGGGTCGACGGTTCCGCGTCGTACACCGGCGCCGTGGCGCGCTCGACGCGCGTGTGCGTGCCCCGACCCGCACCGGTCCGCGCCCCGGAGGGCGGGATCAGCCCAAACGCCTCGGCCAGCCGCGGCAACGCCGCCGTCAACGCGGCGTAGCGGTCCATGCGCGGGTCACTGTCAACGGCGTCCGGCGGCGCGGCCACGTCCGGCTCAGGCTCGGGCGGCGGTGTGCGGCGGTCCAGCCGCTCCCACCCCTTCGGCACGATCAGCACGTCGGCGTGGAACGCGCACAGGTCGTAGTACGCAGGATCCTTGTCAGCCGAGAGGTCGACGAGCGACGCCTGCCGGGCGTCGTAGCGGAACGACAACGTCACTGTGGCGGACTGCCGGCAGCCCGCCCGCTGACAGATCCGTTCTGTGGCCGACGGAGCCGGTCCAACGCGGGTTTCATGGAACCAAGCTCCGCGAACTTCGTGATCACTCATCGCGGGCCAACAGTAGACGACACGGCGACGGATCCGTGCGAACTGTCACCACGTCGTCAAGCCTATCGGTCGGGTTGGGCGGGGAAGTCGACCGGACGTGTCTGCAACGTCCTGTCGCGGTGCGGAACGAGGGCGTCCGACGATCCCATCCAGGTGTTTGAAGGCACCAGCGGCAACGTCAACAGGCCCGTGGACCGCGAATCGTCGCTGGAGACGCGCAGCGTGCCGTGGACCGGCTGGTCGGCCGTGACCACGACGGGCGCCCCGCCGTCGTCCACGCCGGCGTCCGCGAACTCCAGCAGCTGCATCTCTCCGGGACCGAGCTCGAGCGCGGACCACGCATCGGGCCCGGTGCCGCCAACGCTGATCGACGCGGTCGCTGCCGCCGTGCCGGGGTTGTACAGCGCAAGCTCGGGCGCGGTGCCCGCCGGGGCGGTCGCCGCGACACCGACGGGGTCGGCCTCATCGACGCCGGCGACCGAGCTGACGGCGGGACCGTCACCGGTCAGGGCCAGGAAGCCGTGGGCGACGAAGCCGACGTCGTTGGTCGAGGTCACCGACAGACCGAAGCTCGGCGACGACGACAGGCCGTCGAGCTCGATGCGATCCGACGACTCCGGACCGACGACGAGCTCCTGCTCCACCGCCTCGCCGGCGACCTGGTCGCTGGCGGTCACCGACAGCCGCGCCGGTCGCTTGTTGGGGTTCAGCACGGTGATCCACGACGTGGTGCGCTCACCCGACGCCGCGTAGGCGAACCCCGCGGACGTGGCATCCGAGGGCATCGCGTGCAGCATCGTGCGGCCATCCGGGGCCGTGGGATCGGTCGACAGCTCTGCGCCCTCGAGCTCGACATCGGGAAGGTCGGGCTGGCCGAAGCGCTGCATGCCCGTCGCGATCACGCGACCGGCGTCGACCTCGACGATGACCCCGAGGTCAGGCTGCTCGGGCTGCAGCTCGTTGAGGTCGACGGCGACGACCTCGCGGGCGGGCACGGACAGGTTCTCGCTCGACACCATGTCCTGACGACCCTCGGGCGTGGCGAACGCGACCCGGGCGACGGCATCGGTCTCGAAGGGGTTGAACAGGTACAGCCGCGCGTTCGACCCGACGACGGTGTTCGCCCCGCTCAGCAGCCACCGGGGTGCCGGGCTCGAGGTGCACGTCGAGCCGAGCCGCTGGTCGTCGTCGGCGGTGACTTCCCACGACGCGGTCACGGGACCACCGTGCCACCGGATCACGGCCCCAGGCGGCCGCTCGCCGCCCGGGATCTCCAGCTCGATCGTCTCCCCGCTTGCCAGCTCGCGCCGCCCGGCCTCGTCGAACGTCGCCTTGCCCTCGGCGATGTTCTGGACGGTCACGCGCGAACGCTCGTCACCGACCGCGGCGACGGTCAGGGTCGCCGTCTCGTCGGCGCGCGCCAGCGGCACGCAGTACCACGCCCCGCTGTCGACGTCGATCTGCTCGGTGAACTCGGCCGTCGGGGCGCTCGGC
The DNA here is from genome assembly GCA_035461305.1 of Euzebyales bacterium. Classification (NCBI taxonomy): domain Bacteria; kingdom Bacillati; phylum Actinomycetota; class Nitriliruptoria; order Euzebyales; species Euzebyales bacterium. The sequence goes on from DATHVN010000200.1 coordinate 20,429, forward strand.
GCCGCGAGCACCCGGTCCGCCGCGATGGTCGCGGCGATCAGCACCACGAGCACGGTCAATGCGAGGGCGATCTGCCTGCTCATGTCCGTCCCCTAGCGCAGGTCGCCGGTGATCGTGGCGGCCGCCGCAGCGCGTGCGGCGGGCCCCGGCATCGGCGCCGGGTGGGGCCCGACGTGGACGTCGTCGATGTCGCGGCGTCGCGCCCCACTGCGTGGCGGACGCAGTGCGAGCGAGATGATCGCGATGATCACCAGCAGCTGCGCCGCGACGACCCACAGGTGGCGGGCCTCCCCGCCGGGCGTGATGTCGAGCCGGCCCGCGGACGGGATCTCGTAGACGTTGCCCGCCACGTCACGCACCGGCGACAGTCGCGTGCCGTCGAGCTCGACGTTCCAACGTGACGACGGTGCGTCCGACAGCAGCAGCCAGCCCGGCTCGACGTCGGCGCTGTAGGTGGCGGGTGCGGTCGGGCGCAGCCCCTGCTCCTCGAGTGTCCCGGCGTTGACGAGCTGGGTCGCGTCGCCGCCGTCCTCGGCCTCGTCAGCGGGCAGGACGACGGCGCGCGGCAGCCACGTCGTGACCTCGAAGATCTGGCCCGCGCCTGACGGCATCGGCTCGAGGTCAGGCTGCGCCGCGAGCAGGCGCGCGATCTCGGTGCGGTTGTCCCTGTCGTGGATGACCACGTAGCGGACGTTGAGCAGGCCGAGGTCCAGGGCTGCACGCGGGTCGCCTAGGCCGATCGAGGCGACCGACCGCGACAGCGCCTGGCCGACCGACTCGCTCGGCGTGGTCCCGAACTCCAGCATCGACGGCCCGTCGTCGTCGGTCACGTCCCAGTCGAGGGTCTCCGAGCCACCCGACAGCAGCAGGATGCGGTAGGCACCGACGCGGTCGCCGTCGGCCGCGACGAAGGCTGGTACCAGGTCGCGGGCGATGCGCAGCTCGGACCAGGGGTCGGTCACCACCCGGTACAGCCCGCCGGCGAGGCCGACCAGGAGCACCAGGGCGCACGCGGCGGCGAGCACCTGGCGCAGCCCGAAGCTGTAGGTACGCAGATGGTCGGTGATGGAGCGGGCGGCCAGGGTGGCCAGGCCGGCCAGCGCGAGGGCGCCGGGCAGCAGCAGGGCGGGGATCCATGTGATCTCCGACCCCAGGAAGCCGAACGCCCAGGCGATCAGTCCCCACACGGTGACGACGGCCAGCAGCACGACGACCGCGGTCGCGCGCCCGCGACCCGTCAGCAGCAGCGCGGCGCCGATGACGCCGGTGGTGACGAGCACGGCGATCAGCCCCCCGACGGGGTCGAGCCCTTCGAGGATGTCCGGTGCGATGAGGAACGCACGCCAGGCCGGCACGGGTTCGAAGGGCGCGGAGGGGACCACCTGCCCCGACGTGCGGACGACGTCGATGAGCCACGGTGCCAGAGCGACGAACGCGAGCGGCGCCGCGACCGCGGTGCGCAGCAGCGACCCCCGACGCGACGGCAGCGTGGCCGCCGTCAGCACGGCGGTCAACCAGATGCCCGCCAGGACCATCCACGCGCCGGGTGCTGCCGACCACATCACGGCCAGCGTCAACGCCATCAGGGCACTTGCCCGCCACCCCTCACTGGGCGTGCGGCGCTGATCGGCGCTCCAGACAGCGAGCACCACGAGGCCGGGCAGCAGCGCGGCGACCAGCAGCTCGCTGAAGCGCCCCTCCGCGAGCGCGCCGATGACGGGCGGGCTGAGGGTGTAGACCGTGGCGCCCAGCAGTCGGGGCCACATCCGGGTCGTCAGCAGTCGACCGGCACGGATCGTCAGCAGGAACGCCAACGGCAGCATCCCGAGCACGATGATGCGCTGCGCCAGCCAGGCGGATCCCAGCCCGACGTAGCTGAACAGTCCCAGCACCGGCTGGATCAGCGGCGTGAACGACCACGAGCCCAGCGGGTCGCCGTGCCACGGATGGAGATAGCCACGGATGAAGTCGGTCGCCTCGGCGGGCCACGGCCGCACCTGGCCGCCGACGATCTGTCCGCCACCGAGCAGGGCGAACGCGCCGAACAGGTACAGGACCAGCAGGATCGGCCCGACGATCAGGCTGGGATGGCTGCGCAGGAACGCGCCGAGGGTGCGTGGCTGGGGGGCGCGGACCGCGGCACTCGTCGGGTCCTCCAGCAGCCGCGGCGTCCGCGATCCCGACAGCCATGTGCCGATCGACTCGCCGTAGTCGCGCAGTCGCGCCCACGGGCTGGCGAACAGCGGCCGCAGGTCCGTGTCGGTGCGGCGGCGCAGGCGTTGGGTGCGTCGCCGCAGCTTCAGGGTGCTGGGCAGCTTTGCGATGTTCCAGCCGACCGCCTTCAGCCCGGCGGTACCGGCGCCGACGCGGCGCGTCAGCAGCATTCCCAGCGCACGGAAGAGGAACAGCACGGCACCGAGGGGCACGAGCAGCGCGAGCCGGGGGATGCTGTAGTTCTTGAGGATCGCCGCCAGCGTGTGGCGCTCGGTGAGGTAGGCGACGTCGTTGTGTGTGCCGCGCCGCGAGCCACCGGCGCGCTGACGTTCGCCCTCGCCATGACGTCCCCGCCCACCGGCTCGCTTGCGCTCGCCATCATCCAGCGGCCGTACGCCGCGCTCACCGGCGTTGACGTGGTAGCCGACGGCCATCGGCACGACACGCACCCGATGGCCGGCGATCCAGGCCCGCCAGCACAGGTCGAGGTCCTCGCGCTGGAACGACATGCGCATGTCGAAGCCGCCAAGTTCGTCGAACGCGTCGGTGCGCACGACCATGCCGGCGGTCGACACGAACAGGGTGTCGGTCTCCTCGTCGTGCTGGCCCTGGTCGATCTCGCCCGGCTCGAGCTGGCTGTGCCAGCGGCCGAAGGGGTCGACGGTCTGGCCGACATGCTGGACCAGTGGCTCCTGCGACCACTCGCGCAGCTTCGGCCCGGCGACCGCGACCTCGGGGTCGGCCTCCATCGTCGCAAGCAGCGTCGCCACGGTGTCGACGGTCATCACCAGGTCATCGTGCAGCATCAGCACCAGCGGCGCCCCGGCCAGCGCCGGATGGGCCCTGCCGATCTCGAACGCCTCGGCGAAGGTCCGCGACTGGTCGAGCCGCACCAGGCGGTCGGCGGTGACCCGTGATGCGAGCAGGTCCGAGGAACCGTCGGTCGATGCGTTGTCGACGACGACGAGCTCGAGACCGGCGATGCGCCAGTCCGCGATTGTCCCCAGGATCACGGGCAGCCACCGCAGTCCGTTGTGGACCACGAGGACGACCCCGAGACGGGGATGTGCTATAGCGTCTGTGTAGGACATGAACGAGGGATGTGCGCCCCGGGAGGGAGAGGCTCGATGGCGCGAGCAACAAGCCTACGCATGGTAGCCCCTGTGATCAGGGGACAGCGAATCCGACCTGCCTAAGAGGCCAGGCGCTTGAGCTTGCGACGTTCACGCTCGCTCATCCCACCCCAGATGCCGAACCGCTCGTCGTGCTCCAGGGCGTACTCCAGGCACTCGACCCGCACGGCGCACTCGGCACAGATGCGCTTGGCCTCACGGGTCGAGCCGCCCTTCTCGGGGAAGAACACGTCGGGGTCGGCGTTGAGGCACTTGGCCTCCTCGGCCCACGGCACTGGTTCGATGAACACGTCTTTCCCCTGTCACCCGAGTGCATCCGCCGACGTCCGCGCGGCGCGGTGCGCCAGTCCGAGTTGCGCGGCACGTCCTGACACGGATGGAACTCCACCGGTGTAACTATGCTTCCAGACGCGCGCACCGTCAACCGGTGATGCGGGTGTTGTTTGACGTTCGCGCAGGTCGGGTGATGAGACGATTACTCTTCGTCATTCTTCGTGCGCCATCGCTGCAGCTCAGGCTCGCGACCATGGTCGCCCGGCCGATACAGGTCACCTTGCCGGAGCCCGCCGGGTCCGTACTGCTGCGGGACCCAGCCACGCGGATCGTCGTGGGGGTACCGGTAGCCCTCGCCGTGACCCAGCCGGCGCGCACCCTTGTAGTGGGCATCGCGCAGGTGGGCGGGCACCGGCGCGTTGCCCAGCCGCTCGACTGCGCGGTCGGCCGCGCCGAGCGCCCGGGTGATGCTGTTGGACTTCGGCGCGAGTGCCAGGTACAGCGCGGCGTGTGCCAGCGCGAAGCGCGCCTCCGGCAGACCGACCGACTCCAGCGCCTGCCACGCCGAGGTCGCCACCGACAGCGCCGACGGGTCGGCCAGGCCGACGTCCTCGCTCGCCAGGATGATCATCCGCCGCGCGAGGAACCGTGGGTCCTCGCCCGCCGCGAGCATGCGGACCAGCCAGTACACGGCAGCGTCGGGATCGGACCCCCGCATCGACTTGATGAAGGCACTGACCTGGTCGTAGTGCGAATCGCCCGACTTGTCGTAGCGCATGTGCGGGCTGCCGAGCGCCACCTGGACGTCGTCGGCGGTCACGGCGGCGCCCGACGCGCCCTCGGCGGCGGCTTCAAGGCCGGTCAGGGCCACGCGGGCGTCGCCGTCGGCCGCCGCGATCAGCACATCGCGTGCCGCGGGCTCCAGGGTGACACCCGGCAAGCCGTCCTCGCGTGTCAGCGCACGGTCGATGACACGGCCGATCGCCTCGTCGTCGAGCGGCCGGAGACGGTACAGCAGGCTGCGTGACAGCAGCGGCGCGTTGACCTCGAAGCTCGGGTTCTGCGTGGTCGCACCGATGAGGGTGACCAACCCGTCCTCGACCGCGGGCAGCAGCGCGTCCTGCTGGGCGCGGTTGAAGCGGTGGATCTCGTCGATGAACAGCACCGTCACACGGCCGGCGCTGTCGCGGCGCGCCCTGGCACGGTCGATCTCGTCACGCACGTTGCGCACGCCCGCAGTGACCGCCGACAACTCGACGAACGCCGCGCTGCTCGACGCCGCGATCACACGCGCCAGGGTGGTCTTGCCAGTCCCCGGCGGGCCCCACAGGACGATGCTGCGCAGCGTGTCGGTCTCGATGGCGCGCCGCAGCGGGGTCTCCGGACCCGTCAGCTCGTCCTGGCCGATGACCTCGTCGAGGCGGGTCGGGCGGATGCGGGCGGCGAGCGGCACCGCCGCGGCCGCCGGGGCGGACGCGGGTGGTCCGGCCTCGAGGTCGCCGAACAGCCGTGCCGTCGAGGTGTCGTCCCGGCGGCCGGGGCTCATGGGGCCACGCCGGTCGTGCATGCTGTCATGGAGCAACGGTAACCGCCGTGCGCCGGGAGAGGGCGAGAGCGTCACCGACGTGTTCGGTCAGACCGGGTCGTCGAGCACCCGTGGGCCAGGTCGGCCTGCGCCAGGCCGGTTGATCCGTCCTGGTGGGGGCTGCCAATCGTCGTCACGGAGGAGGTGCGGCGGTGACCCACTGCGCCACGACCCGGGCCAGGAAGGTCGTCATCTGGTCACGGGTCACGGCCTGCGCGCGGCAGAACCGCCGCACGGCGGACCCGTCGGTGATGCGGGCGAGGCCGAACCGCTCGATCTCGTCGCCAGGGTCAGGAGGACCGCCAGCGCGTCGCGGCGGCGGACGGTCGCGAGGCGGCTGGGGTGCCGGTCGATCCCCCACCGGTGGAGCCGGCGCCTCGCGGCGTGACGGGATCGGCGACGTCGGGGCGGGGCTGACCGGCGCAATGGCGACGGGGCTCGGGCGCTGTGTCGGCCACAGCGACCGCGACGTTCAGCAGCAGCCACGACAGCGTCGTCACGATGGTCGCCAGACGTTGTCAGCCGGTCGGCCGCGCGTGCATGGTGGAGACAGTCGTCACGGCCGGTCCACCGCCGCCCTGAAAGGAACACTTAAGGTGATCTTAGTACTACTCTTTGATGCCACCGGTGGGCATGGATGCGCGTGACGGTGACGGCGTGGATTGGATCCGTCAACGCCGGTGATGAGCTGATCTTCGCCGCGTTGCGCGACAAGCTGCTCGCGCGTGGAACGCACGTGACGGCGATCAGCACACGACCCGCAGCCGGCCGTGACACGGGTGTGACGGACGTCGGCCACCTCGCGCCGGCGGCGGTCCTCGGCGCCATCAGATCCAGCGACGCCCTGATCTTCGGCGGCGGCGGGCTGCTGCAGGACCGGACGTCACCGTTCAACCTGCCCTACCACCTGTCGCGGCTGGCCGTCGCCCGGGCCACCGGCACCCCACGCGCGGTGATCGGTGTCGGGGCCGGTCCCCTGCGCACCACCGTCGGGCGTGCCCAGGTACGCGCCGCGCTGCGCGGGACAACCGCTGTGAGCGTGCGTGACCGCGGATCGGTCGAGGTCCTGCGCCGGACCGGGGTCCGCGACGTCAGGCTCGCGGCCGATCTCGCGCTGTCGCTTCCGGCGCCCTCCGCGGCGGCCGAGGACCGCATCTGCGCCTGCCTCCGACCCTGGCGGCCAACACAGGGACGCCTGCCGGCCGGAACCCGCTCAAGACGGGATGTGACCGCCCCGGCGATGGTCGACCGGCTGGCACGAGGGCTCGACGACGCCGCCAGACGCCTGGGGCTGCCGGTCCGATTGGTGGCCATGCAGCCCGGGTGGGACGACCTGCTGCACGCCCGCGTGGCAGAGCGGATGCACGCCGACGTGTCGCTGGTGAGCCCACCCACCGAGCGGGTGCTCGACGTGATCGCGGCGAGCCGCGTGGTCGTGGCGATGCGCTACCACGCGGCGATCGGCGCGGTCCTCGCCGGACGCCCGGCGACCCTGATCGGCTACGACGGCAAGTTGGTGGGGATCGCCGAGGCGATGGGTCCCGCGGCGCGGCTGCTGGAGTGGGCGCCGGCCGACCTGAACCTGCTTGGGGCCGCGACGGCCGGGGTCGCCGACGAGGGAGCCGACCTACCCGGGGTGCTCGCCGACCTGCGAATGCGCGAGCGCGTCAACGACACCGTGCTCGATGACGTGCTCGACGTGGCGGAGGCGCGCCGATGACCACCACCTGGGGACGGATCCCACCGCCTGGCGCACGCTCGTCGCCCAACACGCCGGCGCCGCCACATCTGAGAAACGACTCCCCCGCCCAGCGCACGTCGGATCCCCGGAGTGGGAGGACATGAGCAGCGACGGCGCGGGCGGGCGCAGCCGGTGGGTGCGCGTCGCCCGGGTGGTCTGGCTGGTGGCGTTGGCCGTGATGCTCGCCCGTGTCCTGGTCGTCAACCGGGCGGCCGTCGCCGACCTCGCGCAGGTGCGGCGGCCGTGGCTGCTTGCCACCGCACTGCTCGCGGGCTTCGGCCAGCTCGTCCTCAACGCGTCGTTCTGGCGTCGCGCGCTGGCGGCCAGCGGCGCCCGCGTGCGGTGGCGAACGATCCTCGAGGCGACGGCCCGCAGCGTGCCTGCCCGATACGTGCCCGGCAGCGTCTGGTACGCGATGAGCCGCGCCGCGATGTTGCGTGCGCGGGGCGTCGGCGTCGGCGCGCTCGCCATGACCGCGCTCCTCGAGGGCGTGCTCACGGTCGTGGTGAGCCTGGCCCTGGGAGGCGCGCTGCTCGGCCTGGCCGGCCGCCTGCCCGGTAGGCAGCTGTCCGGCGTCGCGTGGGTCGTCGTGCTGGTCATCGCCACGGCGCCACCGGCGCTCAACCGCGTCCTCAGCCGGCTTGCACGGCGAAGTGGGACGACCGCCCCGGCGCTGTCGTGGGCCGACCACGGCGCGCTTGTCGCCTGGCTGACCGCGTTCTGGGCGCTGTCCGCCGTCGCGTTCACCTGTTACCTGCTCGCTTTCGACGTCGACGTCCCCGGCCCGGCGGCTACGGCTGGCGCGTTCCTGGTCGCCTGGGCGATCGGCTACCTGACGCCCATCGCGCCGCAGGGTGCCGGCGCGTTCGAGGTCGTTGTCGTCGCGCTGCTCGTCGGCGCCACCGACGGGCCGCTGGCGGTGATCGTCGCCGGGTTCCGCGCCCTGATCGGGGTGCGCGACGCCCTCGCGTTCACATTGGGGGCGTGGACCGGGCGGTCCGGGGCGCCGCCGCCCGCGCGGCGCGCGCCCGAGGTCAGCCCAGTGAGCCGGCCAGCGCCGGCGGGACGTCGATCAGGGTGAGCAGATCGCCGAGGATCTGCTCGGACGGTCGGTCGTCGAGGTCCGCCGGCTTGCGCCGGTAGCGCTCAGAATCGGCGATGAAGTCGGCGATCACGGGCGGGCGGTAGTTCGACAGCACCACGTTGGCGGCGAGCCCGTTCGGCCGCTCGGTCCGCCTCCGCCACAGCAGCGTGGGCACGCCCAGCAGCGCGCACTCCTCCTGGACGCTGCCGCCGTCGGTGATGACCAACGGTGCGGCGGCAAGCATGTTGACGAACTCGCGGTGCGACACCAGCGGCACCAGCTCGACGCCCGCCTCGACCAGGCGGGCGTACCTGCCCATGCGGACCAGCGTCTTCTCGGTCGGCGTGTGGACCACGAAGCGCACCGGCATCATGGTCGCCAGGCGCTGGACGGTCGCGACGAGACGTTCCACGCGACGCCGGCTGGTCAGGTTCTCGACGCGGTGCATCGACACGATGGCCGGGCCGTGCGACGGCTGGGACAGCTCCAGCGACGTGTGCAGCGCCTCGATGACGGTGTTGCCGCTGAGCTGCACGGCGCGGTCCGCCAGCCCCATGGCCCGCAGGTTGTCCATGGCGACCTCGTCCGGCGCGAACAGCCGCGTCGACAGGCGCATGACCATCAGCCGGATGGCCTCCTCCGGGAACGGGTGGCGCAGGCTGTGCGAGCGCAGGCCCGCCTCAAGGTGGGCCACCGTCAGACCCGCCCGGCGTGCCAGCAGCGCGGACAGCAGCGTCGACGGGGTGTCGCCGTGCACGACGCAGACGCCACCACGGTTGCCGAAGATGTCATGGCGCACCTTCCGCGCCGACCACAGGCGCCGACCGATGCCGGCCGCCCACCCCAGGGCCCCGCCGATCGAGGTCACGTCGTCGACGCCGCCGAGCACGACGTCGGGCCGGCGCACGCCGAGCTCGGTGCGCATGGTGGCGCTGAGTTGGGCGTGCTGGCCCGAGTCGATCAGGCGGTAGTCGATGCCGCCCTGCACGAGCAGGCGTAGCAGTGGCGCCGTCTTGATGTACTGGGCCTTGGTGCCAAGGAAGATGTGGATGGTATCCATGTCTCGCATCCAGCGGTTCCCCCTTCGCGCCTGTGCTCTAGGCGTACGGGTCCGTGCGCAACGTCCAGCCGTGGCAGCATATCCACGGAGGCGAGTATCACGGTCGCACCCCGTCATACCGTCTCAAGCGCAACCGCACTGCGCGACCACCGTTGTTGTGCCGACAGGCTCCCTGGGCCGTTGGGAACCCGCGATCCGGCCGCCGCCGCGGCGTGCTTCGAGGAGGCGTTGGGGCTCTGGCGTGGCGACGCGCTCGCCGAGTTCGCCGACGTCGCACCACTGGCGGCCGACGGGGTGCCTGACTGAGCCGCGGCACGCGCTGATCGACGACCTGGTGGTCGCGCAGC
>DATHVN010000201.1 GCA_035461305.1 Euzebyales bacterium
TTCATCTCGCGACGCGGGACGGACCGATGACGACCGACGGGGCGCCGGTCACGGACGACAGCCGGTCGTCGAGTCGTTTAGGGTCGGGGTTCGTGTGGCCGGCCGGTGAGCAGGGGTGGGTGTGATGCCGAGTGAGATCGAGGAGACACCACTTCCGGGGGTGGGTGTCCGCTACTCGTTCGTCACGTCGAGCAACGCGCACATCTCGGTGCTGCACCATCACTCCGGGCGGCACCAGTTGTTCGTCGGGGACCCCGACGATCCCGACGCCTCCCAGCTGGTGCTCGAGTTCAATGACGCGGACAGCCGCGTGCTCGCGGAGCTTTTGGGAGCCTCGAGGGTGATCCGCGAGATCGACCGCCTTCAGCAGTCCGTCGCCGGACTGTCGATCGAGTGGCTGCGCATCCCCGAGGGCACGACAGCGGTCGGGCGCAGCATCGGCGACCTCGAGATCCGTTCCTCCACCGGCGTTACGGTCGTCGCTGCCCTGCGAAGCGGTGAAGCGCTGCCCGTCCCAGGTCCCGAGTTCCTGATCCAGAACGGCGACACCCTGGTGGTCATGGGCCGGCCCGAGGCGATCCGCCGCGCCGACGCCCTCCTGCGCGGGTGACGTGGACACCGCCACCCTGCTGCTCGAGCTCGGGGCGGTCCTACTCGTGCTGTCGGTCGCGGCGCGCGCCGCGCTGCGGGCTGGCGTCTCGCCCGTCCCGCTCTACCTGCTGATCGGGCTCGCGTTCGGCCAGGGCGGCCTGTACCCGCTGTTCACGGCTGAGTCGTTCATCGAGCCCGCCGCGCAGATCGGCGTGATCCTGCTGCTGGTCATGCTCGGGTTGGAGTACACCCCCGCCGAGCTCACCGCCGGACTGCGCGCCGGGTGGCGGCTCGCGCTGGCGGACCTGCTCGCCAACTTCACCCCCGGCCTGTTCGCCGGGCTGGCGCTGGGCTGGGGCACTGCCGCTTCGGTCGTGCTCGGCGGCGTCACCTACATCTCCTCGTCAGGCATCGCCGCCAAGCTCATCGACGACCTCGGGTGGCTGGCCAACCGCGAGACACCCCTGGTGCTTTCGCTGCTGGTGGCCGAGGACCTGGTCATGGCCGTCTACCTGCCGGTGATCGGTGCGGTCCTGGCTGGCGGCACCATCCTGGCCGTCGGCGGCTCGGTGGCCATCGCGCTGGGCGCCGCCGGGCTCGCGTTGTTCGTCGCGTTCCGGTACGGCGAGACGATCACTCGGGCGGTCGCGTCACCGTCCCGGGAGGGGCTGCTGCTGGGCGTGCTGGGCATCACCCTGGTCGTCGCCGGCCTGGCCGAGCGACTGCACATCTCCGCTGCGGTCGGCGCGTTCCTCGTCGGCATCGCCTTGTCCGGGCCGGTCCAGCGACGCATCCACGGGCTGCTCCAACCGCTGCGGGACCTGTTCGCCGCGAGCTTCTTCGTGCTGTTCGGGCTCGCGATCGACCCGCGCAACATCCCCCCGGTCCTGCTCGTCGCCGCCGCGCTCGCGGTCGTCACGGCGGCCACCAAGTTCGCGACCGTGTGGTGGGGCGCGGCACGCGCCGGCATCAGGCCTCGCGGCCGACGTCGGGCCGCCTCGGTCCTGATCGCGCGTGGGGAGTTCTCCATCGTCATCGCCGAGATCGGCGTCGCCGCCGGCATCGAGCACCGCCTCGGCGCGCTCGCCACCGCCTACGTCCTCCTGCTCGCCGTCGCCGGCCCACTCATCACCCGGTACGCCGCACGCGGACGAAGACCCACCGCCAGACCGCGGTGACGGCACGCGGGCGGTGCTACCCGGTCACGATGACCCTGGCGCGCATCCAGGGGTGGGGTGTGCAGAAGTACTCAAACTCGCCGGCCTCGGTGAACGTGTGCGACCACGAGCCGCCCGGGTTCATCAGGCCCGAGTCGAACGATCCGTCCTCCGCCGTCACCGTGTGCGCGGTGGTGTCGTCGTTCGTCCAGGTGACGGTGTCGCCGACCTTGACCTCGATCACGTTGGCCGAGTAGTCGGCAGGGTCCTCGGACGCGGCGAACTCGTCGGCCGCACCGTCGTCCTGGAAGGTGCTCGAGCCCGGCTCGATCGAGACGGTCTCAGCAGCCTCCACGTCGGCTGTCGCGTCATCCTGCGCCTCTTCGGACGCGTCCGCCGCCGACTCCGACCCTCCGGCGACCGGCGCGGCCGCGATCTCCTCGAAGATCTCGGCGTTGCCGTCTCCTTCGATGACGATGTGGCCGATGGCACCCTTGTCGAACGCACGCGACAGCGCGTGATCGACAAGCACGACCGTCTGTGGCACCTGTCCGACCAATTCGACCACGGTGCCGCCGCCGGCAGGGACCAGGGTCGTCTGCGAGCCGAGCAGTGGCGCGTTCAGCAGCGCGGCCTCCGGGTACACGGCATCCCAGTGCGAGCCGATCGGGTGGAAGCTGGAGATCAGGTTGAGTCCGGCGTTGACGAAGTAGATCCGGCTGCGCTCACCGACCCGCATGTGCAGCGCGCCGTCGTCGGTCAGCGCGCCGACCGCCCCGTTGAACACGACATGGGTCGGGACCTCGTCGCGCAGCGCCGCCCGGTCGAGGTCGGCCGCCCCGGCACCGTCGTTGGCGAGGTAGTACTCGGACTGGACCATGTACCACTCGTGGTCCACGGCGGGCAACGGGGTCTCGGGATCGACCAGGATCCCACCGAACATGCCGTGGGAGATGTGTGCGGGCACGTCCCCGTACGCGCAGTGGTACATGAAGAAGCCCGGGTACAGCAGCCGCGCCTCGATCGCCCGCGTCTCCCCGGGCGCGACCGTCGTCGCCTCCGCGCCGCCACCCTGGCCGGTCACGGCGTGGAAGTCGACGTTGTGGGGGTTGTGGTTGCCCGGAGGGTTCGTGATCGTGAAGCGCAGGACGTCACCGACCCGCGCACGGATGATCGGTCCAGGTGTGCCGACGACGAGACCGTCCGGACCGTCGACGAGCCTGTACCCCCAGGTCTCGTGCCGCGTGCCACTCGCGGGGTCGATGGTCGAGACGTTCTCCACCACCTCGAACGCCACGTCCACGACCGCGGGGGCCGAGCGCCCCACCCGGGGCGGCACGTCGGGTGCGACGGCCACGTTGACCTCGTCGGCCGGAACCGGTTCGAGCTCATCCTTGGCGACCAGCTCCGGGAGGGCCGCCCCGTTCGCCGTCCCACGACCGTCTGCGACGGATGCCGGCTGTGCTCCCGCCTCGTCGACGAGGTCCTGATACTGGTCGCGCAGATCACTCGCGATCAGGACGCCGCCGATCTGGTTCGCGACGACGAGGACCAGGATCAGCGCGACGGCGATCATGGTCAACGCGAGTGCGCGGGTCCATGGGCCGGGGGCCGCCTGCCCGATCGTGTCGTCGGCTCGCAGCTGCCCTGCCATGATCGGTCACCTCTCCATGCATCAGTGATGCGCCGGGTCCATGACGGGGGTCGCGGCGAGGCGCGCGACCAGGGCATCCCGCGCCGGCATCCACGCGTCGTGCAGAGCGCACGGAACCACCGCCGGACAGGGCTGATCACGCAGCACGCACTGGTCCGCCCGCACCGGACCCTCGGTCGCTTCGATGAGCTGCAGCACAGAGACGTCGCGCGCAGCCTCGGTCGCCTCGTACCCGCCGCGCGGGCCGGGGACCGAGCGCACCCAGCCCGCGCGCGCGAGTGGCGCGAGCACCTGTGCGAGGAACGCCGCGCTCGTGCCGACAGCATCCGCGAGGTCACCGCCCTTCTGCAGCGCGTCCTCGCGCACCAGTGCTCGCAACGCCTGCAGAGCGAGGTCGGTCCTGCGCGTGAGCTCGAGTCTCATAGTCCTAGAGTCATGAACTCAAGGACTTGGCGAAAGGGCCGGACGGCCCGGCCTGACAGGCCGTTCGACCCGCGGCCGATCTTGCGGGTGTCGGCGGCGCGCAGGACACTGACGCCGGCACCGGTGCGCCGGATGGACGGAGCGTGGCTCGTGGCCGGAACGACGAGCAGCGTCGCGCGGAGGCGCCTACGAGGCCCTCATGGTCGATGGAGCAGTGTGTCGCCTCCGCCGACATGGTCTCGGCGGAGGCCGCCTCGCTGTCCTTCCCGGTCGACTCGGAGTGCTCGCCGCCACCGTGATCGTGACCATCCCTGACCGCAGTTCCGGCGGCGGGGCCGGCTCCGGCGGGCCGAGTGCGACGGCGGTGCCGGTCCCGTCGTACAGCCGGATCCCGCCGCCGGCCGGTACCACCGGTTCGTTGAACGTCAGCCTGATCCGGGCAGGTGGGCCGGCCAGTTCCGCGCCATCTGCGGGCGTCGCCGACTCGAGCACCGCGTGGGCGTCGGCTGGCGTGGCGGTCACCAGCAGGGCTCCCATGACCAGCACACCGGTGAGCGCGACTCTGATCACCGTGGGGAGCGGCAACGCCGGTGTGGTCATGCCTCGTGCCCGGTGGCACGCATGAGCAGTCCGGCGATGAGGGCGTGCCGGTATCTGGTAGTCGATCGCGGGGGCCGGTCTGAGGGTCCGACGGCGTCAGGGATGACCAGCGAGCCGATCGGGATCGAGGCGCGTGGCCACCGCGTACGCTGCCCGTGAGCGCAAGCCCGTCCGACGACGCGGAGACGCCGTGACCGACCCCGCCGACGACGACCCCAGGATCGACGAGCTGTACACGCTGGTGCCGGGCGAGTTCACCGCCGCGCGCAACGCGCTGGTCAAGGCACTGCGCAGCGAGGGGCGGCGTGAGCTGGCGGCGGAGGTCGGCGTGCTGCGGCGCCCGACCGCGGCGGCGTGGGCCGTCAACCAGGCGGTGCGGGACCACCACGACCGCTACGCGCAGCTGCTCGAGGCCGGCGATGTCGTGCGGGTGGCGCAGCGCCGCGCGTTGTCGGGCGTCAAGCGGGGGGGCATGCGCGAGGCCGCCCGTGCCCGCCGCGATCTGATCGAGGAGCTCGCCGGCGTGGCCGTCGCGCTCCTCGACGCGCAGGGCGCAGCCGGCGACAGCCATCGCGGCGACATCGTCGCCACGTTCGACGCCGCGTCGGCCGACGCCGAGACCGCGGCCGTCGTCGGGGCCGGCCGACTGTCGCAGGCCCTGCCGGTGTCTTCCGGCTTCGGGGCGCTCGAGGGGCTGTCCGTGCTCGCCGCGGCTGCACCGGACGAGGCGGTCGCCGACGTCGTGGAGGCCGACGAGGAGGTCACCGACGAGCGACCCGATCCGGAGGAGGAGGCCCGCCAGCAGGAGGCGGCACTGGCGCGGCGCACCGCGATCCGTGCGGTCGAGGACGCCCGCCGCCAGCTCGCGGAGGCGCAGCAGACGGCAGAGCGCGCCGCGGCCGAGGCAAAGCGCGCGGACGCGCGGTGGACAACCGCGGACAAGGCGGCCGCGGCCGCGGAGGACAAGGCCCGCCGTCTGCGCGGCGAGGCCGACGAGCTCGCCGGACGTGCGGACCGTGCCCGCGCCCGAGTGGCCGACGCCGAGCGTGCCGCGGAGCAGGCCGCGGACGACCTGCGGGACCGCGAGCGGGAGCTGCAGGACCTCGATTGACCGTCGCGGCGACCGCCCCAGGCGCCGCGGTGGATCGTGGGAGAAATCTCTATCACACCGGCGTCGGGGTGCTCTGTTAGTGCATGGACCCGCGAGGGACTCGCCCGCGGAGCCACCGCGACGGATGTGATGACGATGACCACCACCGACCACCCCGCAGCAGTCCAATTGACGCGGTGCCCCGCGTGCGGTGCGCCGGCCGAGATCGAACGCCGGACGGTGCTCGAGAGCACCGACGGCCCTGTGGAGCACGCCAGGGTCCGCTGCGTGCTCCGGCACATCTTCCTGCTGCCGACCGCCGCGCTCGACCACGTCGCTGCGCCGGCGCCCGAGACCGCGCCCCGGCTCGCCCCGCGATGACGGCGGTGCGGCCGTCCGGCGCATTGCTCGTCGCAGTGGCCAGTCGTCGGCGACGGCGTCAGCCCACGTCGAGCGGCGGCACGCCGAACCCCTCCGGGGCGTCGACCAAGGCTCCCTCGAAGCGCAGCGCGACCGGCCCGGCGTGGTCGCCGTGCCGCACCACCACGTCGAGGGTGCTGTCGGGCCACCGGCACACGAACCGGTCGTGGCCGCCCTCGATCTCAGCACCGAGCAGCGACCAGAGCGCCCGCGCGGCCGCCAGGTCCGGATGCTCCAGCGTCGCGCCGAGCAGGCGCGGGGCACCTGACGTGGGTGCCGTCGCGGCGGTCCCGATCCGCCGGGCCCAGGACCGGTCGTCCTCGGGCGTCCATGCGACCTGGACGATCAGACCGCCAACCTGGGTTGGGCGCAGGAACCCCTCCCGCCACCACCGTGACATGGTCTGCACGTCGACGACGTCGTAGCCGCCGGCCCGCACGGTGTCGATCGCCGCACCGAGGTCGGCGACCTTGAGGGTCACGTGGTGGATGGTCGGGCCGAAGCGTGCGAGGAAGTCTAAGATGAAGCCGCCGTCGCCGCCCGGAGGCGGCGCGATCAGCTCGAGCTTGCCGCCACCGCGGGTGCGGACCTGGGCGATGTCGAAGCCGTCGTTGATCTCGCGTGCCACCACGCCCGCCCCGACGGTGCCACACCAGTAGGCCAGGGCGTCGTCGAGGTCGCCCACGGCCACCGCCACGTGGTCAAGCCGTGCCCGCAGCGCCTCGGCGATCATCGCACGTGCTCGTCGCCGGTGCGGCGCGGAGCCATCGGGTCCACCCTCACCATCCCTGCGGCAGCGCCTGGCCCTCGGCGAAGCCGGAGTGCGTCTGGACGCCGAGGACGGCGCGCTCGTGCAGCTGCTCCAGCGTCGCGGCCCCCGCGTACGAGCAGGCGCTGCGCACCCCGGCCGTGATCACGTCGAGGAGAACCTCGACGCCCGGACGCTGCGGGTCCAGGTACATGCGCGCCGAGGAGATGCCCTCGTCGAAGAACTGCTTGCGTGCCCGATCGAGCCCGTCGTCCCCGGAGGTGCGGCGGTCGACGGCGCGGGCCGACGCCATGCCGAAGCTCAGCTTGTAGGGCCGGCCGTCGGGGTCGTGCTCGAGGTCGCCGGGCGACTCGTGGGTCCCGACGAACCACGATCCGATCATCACGTTGCTCGCCCCGGAGGCGAGCGCCAGCGCGATGTCTCGTGGGTTGCGGATGCCGCCGTCGGCCCACACGTGCCCGCCGAGGCGACGGGCCTCCGCAGCGCAGTCGATGATGGCCGACAGTTGCGGGCGGCCGACGCCGGTCGTCAGCCTCGTCGTGCACATGGCCCCCGGGCCGACGCCGACCTTGACGATGTCGGCGCCCGCCCGGACGAGGTCCCGCACGCCCTCGACCGTGACGACGTTGCCGGCGACAACCGGTACCGCGGGATCCAGCATCCGCACCTGTGCCACCGCGTCGAGCATCCGCTCCTGGTGCCCGTGGGCAGTATCGACCACGAGGACGTCGACGCCGGCGTCGAGCAGCACCTTGGCCCGTTCCCCCACGGCCGAGCTGATGCCGATGGCCGCGCCGATGCGCAGCCGGCCGCGCGCGTCGACGGCGGGCTCGTACAGCGTCGAGCGCACCGCACCCGCACGTGTGAGCACGCCGACCAGGCGGCCCGCGGCGTCGACCACGGGGGCGACCCTCCTGCGTGCCTCGTCGAGCCGGTGGAACCCCTCGGCGGGATCGATCGAGTCGGGCACGGTGAGCACACCGGTCGACATCACGGTGTCGAGCTGGGTGAACCGGTCGACGTCGCGGCAGTCCGCCGACGTGACGATGCCCACGGGCGCGCCCGCCTCGGTGACCACGACGGCGTCGTGCGCGCGCTTGGGCAGCAGCGCGAGCGCCGCGCCGACGGTGTCGTGGCGCTCGAGGGTGATCGGAGTCTCGAACAGCACGTGACGGCGCTTGTGAGACGCGACGACCTCCGCCACGATCTCGCCCGGGATGTCCTGGGGGATGATCGCCATGCCACCCCGGCGCGCCACGGTCTCGGCCATCCGCCGTCCGGACACGGCGGTCATGTTGGCGGTGATCAGCGGGACCGTCGTGCCGCTCCCGTCGACCGTCGACAGGTCGACGTCGAGCCGCGAGCTGACGTCGGACCGGTTGGGGACCAGGAACACGTCGTCGAATGTCAGGTCGTGGTGGGGGCCGTGCCCCTGCAGGAAGCGCACCGTTCCTCGATTCTCGGGGGAACACCGCCATCCTTGCACGGCCGCTACCCGATGTATGCGGTGATGTCTACGGGCCCGAACCATGCCCGACGTACATGTCCGGCGTGCGCCCGCGCGCGGATCGCACTCTACTGTTGCGTGTGATGCACTGGTCGGGTTTTGGCATGCGCGCGGCGGCCGTGTTCCTCACGAGCGTCGTGATGTTCGCTGCGATGATCGTCATCGGCCACAGCCTCAAGATGACCAGCGAGGTCACCCCGTTCCGCCCGGCCGCCGGACGCGACCTGTCGGCGGCCGAGCCGATCGAGTCTGCCTCGGAGTGGCAGTGGCCCGACGCGAGGGTCGACCTCGGTCCGCTCCGCCACGTGGGCACCGTCCCGTCAGAGCCGACGCCCGTCGTCACCGCGGCCCCGGTGCCCGACGACAACGACGACACGGCCATCGCGAGTGCAGATACGGGAGACGCGACGACGCCGTCGGCCATCGCGAGTGCAGCTACGGGAGACGCGACGGCGCCGTCGGCCTCCGCGGGCGCGGAGCCCGACACGACGGTGGTCGCCACACCGGTCCCGTCGGGGGAACGGGGACCAGCGCCCGAGCGCGACCCCCGTTCGGTCACCAGGTCGGTCACCAGACGGGAGCCCGCATCCCACCCACAGCCGGCGCCACTGCCGGCCCCGACCTCGACGCCCACGCCGTCCTCCGATCCGGACCCCCAGCCCGTGCCGACGGAACCGGCGCCTGACCCCACCCCGTCCGAGGACGGAAGCGAGCCGGCGTCCGAGGCTGCTGACGCGTCGAGCGTCGACGCTTCCGTCAACGAACGCCCACGCCGCAGGGCCTGTCCGCCGGACCGGTCGTGCGCCTTGTCGTCTGGCTGACGCTCGGCTCCCCAGCGGCCCACGGAGCCCACGGCTCGGCGACCAGGGCAGCTGCGCCCGGCTCGCACGGCACGGTGAGCGACGAACACCGGGCTTGTGTCGGCGTGAGCCGCAACGACGCGAGCCGCAACGCGAGCCGCGATGCAGGTGCGACCGGATGCCGGGCCGGGACCGGGAGACATCAGACCTCGGCGCGTCCGCTCGCCAACGTCGACCCGCGACGTTTCCACCGCGTGGCGTTTCTGCGGTGCCCTGCCGGGTAGGCGGCGCCGGACGGACGTCGGACAGACGGGTGGTAGTGACAGCAGACCATGAGCGTGCTCGCCGGAAGGGTCTGGCTCCCCAACCACCTGCAGTGCGTCGCGAGGGGGGCTGATGGCGCTCCGGTGGGTCGCCGGCCACCCCAACGGGTTCGGCGGTTGACAGATCGGGGGGAGCCTCGCCGTCGGCGGCGCGTGTGGACCACCACCGCAGCCGTCGACGGTGAGGTGCCGATCTTCGGGCGCACCCGTCGCGCGGCTACGCCGCCGCCGCGACCGACCACAGGTCGAGCAGCAGGGACTCGACGGCCAGCGTCATCGCGACGTTGAGCTCAAGCTCCTCACGACGCGCAAACAGGGCGTCGATCGAAGTGAGCAGCGCCCGCTCCGTCAGCGCGTCGGCGTCGGCGCGCAGGCCGTCCACATCGTCGGCGTGCACCGCCTCAGCGGGGTCGCCACCGCTGCGGACCATCAGGACGTCGCGGTACCAGCCCGCCAGGTCGTCCAGCGCCGTCTGCGCCACGACCGTCTTCGCCTCGCGCTCACGCCGCGTCGCACGCTGCTCGACCTGACGCAGCACGTCGCGGGGCGGGGCGTCGCCGTAGAACTCCGACAACTGCTCGCGCTCGCGCTTCACGTCGTCGCGGACTCCTGCAACGGCACGTCTCATCTCGTCATCGAGCTCCGCCGCGGCCATGAGGGCGAATCCCGGTCCACGGTCGCGCAGCTCACGCGGGATGCTGCGGTGCCGCCGCAGGTCCTCGAGGCCCTGCGGCGTCAGCAGCGCCCGCAGGCGATCGGGCGATCCCATCGCGGCGCGCACCGCCAGGTCACGGTCCCGCTCGGAGGCTGACGACCGGGCGGACGCGAGCTCCGTCATCGTGTCACGGTCCCACGGGGACACCCGCACCTCGCGGCAGCGCGACACGATCGTGTCCGGCAGCTCCTCCGGATCGGCCAGCTCGATCACCCACACCGTCCGCGGGGGTGGCTCCTCGAGCACCTTGAGGAACGCGTTGGCCGCAGCCTCGTTCATGCGGTCGGCGTCGACCACACGCAGGACCTTGAACCTCCCCTCGGCGGCGGTCCGCGAGGCGACCTGCGTCCACGAGTCGCGGACCTCGCCGACGCGGTGCGCGGCACCGACGGGCACGAACTCCCAGTACGCGGGGTGCGCACCGCGCAGGCTGCGGACGCACGACGAGCACGTGCCGCAGCCGGTCCGCTCGACCTCGCAGTTCAGCGCCGCGGCCAGCGACCGCGCCAGCTGCTCCTGCCCGACGCCCGACGGTCCGACCACTGCCCAGGCGTGGCCGACCTGCTCGCGCTCGACCGCATCGTGCAGCACACCCGCGGTGTGCGCCTGTCCAGGGACCTGCCAGATGGTCACCCCGTCTCCTCCTCGTCCTCGTCCGGAGCACCGCCCAGCCTGGCGTCGACCGCGTCGCGCACCCGCGCCGCCACGGTGTCGACATCGCCGTCGGCGTCGACCACGACGAAGCGGTCGGGGCTGCGCTGCACGAGCTCGGCGAAGCCGTGGGCGACCTGCTCGTGGAAGGCCAGTGCCTCGCGCTCGAGCCGGTCGACCCGGCCGTCGTCGCCCGTGCGGCGGCGTGCGCGGGTCAGGCCATCTTCGACGGGCAGGTCGAGCAGGACCACCACGTCGGGCCGCGTGCCGTCGGTCGCCCAGTCGTTGACCCGGGTCACCTCGTCGATGCCCAGCCCGCGTGCGTGCCCCTGGTAGGCCAGCGAGCTGTCGAGGTAGCGGTCGGTGATGACGACCGCGCCGCGGTCGAGCGCCGGAGCGATCACCTTGGCCACGTGCTCCGCCCGCGCCGCTGCATACAGCAACGCCTCGGTGCGCTCGCCCATAGCGTCGAGACCGGTGTCGAGCAGGACGGCCCGCACCGCCTCGGCGACCGGCGTGCCCCCGGGCTCGCGCGTGCGCACGACCTCGAAGCCGCGGTCGCGCAGATGGTCAGCCAGCCGCGCGGCCTGCGTCGACTTGCCGGCACCCTCGACACCCTCGAAGGCGATCAGGTGCCCCCTGGTGACCGCCGCCGGCGACCGGGGTGCGGCCTCCGACGGTCCCGCCGCCCGCCAGATCGCTCGCGCCGACCGCAGCGAGGACCACAGCGCGACCAGGCCGCCCAGCAACATCGTGATCCGCGGTCCCGACAGCGCGAACTGCGCGTCGGCCTCGCCGGTGCCCGAGATGCCGATGTTGATGACCTCGATGGAACCGGCGAGGAACGGCGCGAGGCCGAGCGCTGCGAATGTCGCCACGCGCGTGCCGGTGTAGAACGCGGCGAACGTGCGCCCGCGGCTCTCGTCCGCGGTGTAGGTGTGCAGCAGCGTGTAACCCGTGACGACCGTCAACCCGGCGGCGGCACCCAGCGTGGCGCCGAGGCCGAGCGCGACGAGCCACTGCATGTTGATCGCCAGCGCCGTGGCGACCAGGGACGTCACGACCAGGACGACGGGGTACACGCGCTCGGTGCGGAACCGGTTCGTCACGAACGGCACCGACACGATGCCGACGATCAGGCCCGCACCGACGAACGTCAACATCGTGAACCAGTCGTCGTCCGGACGCCCGAGCGTGCGGGAGACGAAGACCGGCCCGATGGCGACAATGATCCCGGCACCGAAGAACACCCCGGTCACGCCCGTCACCAGCTCGTACACGAGCGGCTGGTCGGCGATGGCCCGCAACCCCTCGCGGACCTGACCGAGGATGCCCGGCGCCTCCTCGGCGCCGGCCGCAACCGCCGCCGCCCGCGCCGCGTCCTCTGGCGCGTGGATGGAGCGGACCAGCAGCGCCGAGATGAAGAAGGTCATCCCGTCGAGCACCAGCACCGTCGGCACCGCTTCGAGCTCGAGGCCGGCCTGCTGCAGGATCGACACCAGCCCGACCATCGCGGCGGCCAGGGCTGCCCCGAACGGCAGCGGGCCGTACGTGACCAGGAAGTTCAGCTGGTTGGCCTGCGTTAGCTCCGAGGGCTCGACCAGCGACGGGAGCATGGCGTCCTTGGCGGACATGAACAGCAGCGCCAGCGTCTCGATCAGGAACGTCAGCGCGAAGATCGCCACCAGGTCCCCGGAGAAGGCCATCACGCAGAACAGCACACCGCGCGCGATGTCGACAGCGACCATCATACGGCGCCGTGGGTAGCGGTCGGCCAGCACGCCGGCGACCGGGCCGATCAGCAGGCTGGGCAGCAACCGCGCCATCATGATGCCGCCCAGGCCGAACAGCTCGACACGGCTGCTCTCGGCCACGCTGGTGACGAGGATCTGCAGCGCGAACAACCCGGCCCAGTCCCCCAGGCTCGTGATCAACGCGGCGAAGAACCAGAGCCGGTAGTTGCGTTTGGCGAGCAGTGCCCGGTACGACGCGACCGTTGCCGGGTTGCGCAGGTACCTCGGGTCGGTCTGCCCGGCCCCGTCGATCGCTGGACCGGCAGCCATGTCGTCCGGTTGCTCCTCTCGCGACGCCAGCGGCTGCGCTGTCCCAGCAGGGTACTGTCGCCACGGCTGCGCTGTCCCGGCAGGGTACTGTCGCCGCGGCCCGAGGTGTGCCGGCGGGACCGGACATCCCCCACAGCCACCACCTGCGTTGACGTGCCGTCGACCCGGATCATGGCCGACAGCCGCCTGAGCTGCGACGCAGAGCACGAGCGCCGCCGTGACGGGCGTCGACGCACTCCACCGCGAGCGACGGACGTCTACACCGAGCTCCTGGCACAGATCGAGCAACGGGTGCTGTGGCTGGCGGTGCGCATGGTCGACGTGGCCAACGCAGGCGACGCCGGCGGCATCAAGGTCCGTGGACACCAGGCCTCGGGCATCGATGGTGTCGCTGATGACCGCGCTGTGGTTCGGCCACCCGCGCCGCGACGACAAGGTCGCGATCAAGCCCCACGCCTCGCCGGTGTACCACGCGATCACGTAGCCGACGGGCGAGCTGGACTGCAACTACCTCACGCGGCTGCGCCGCCGCGGCGGCCTGCAGGCCTATCCGTCGCGGACGAAGGATCCCGACGTCGCCGACTTCTCGACCGGGGTCGGTCGGCCTGGGCGCCGTGGCACCGCTGTTCTCGGCGGCGACCCGCCGCTACGTCGACCGCCACTTCGGCGCGCTGCCGTCGGCGCGCTGCATCGCCACCATCGGCGACGCCGAGCGCGACGAGGGCAATGTGTGGGAGGCGATCGCCGACCCCGTCACCGCCGGGTTCGGCAACGTCACGCTGATCGTCGACCTCAACTGCCAGAGCCTCGACCGGGTCGTGCCCGGCATCGCCTCGGCCAGGCTGCAGCGGTTCTTCGCGGACGCGGGATGGCACGTCGTCCACCGGGCGTCACGTCGAGCTCGGGATCTCCGAGATGAACCTGTTCCTGCTGCTCGGCCAGCTCGGCCTGGCCCATGAGCACCACGGCGAGCTGCTCTGCCGATCGGCACCGTCTCGACCCATTCGTGCTGCGCGGCCTCGATGCGTTCGTCTACTCGCTGTACAGCGACGCGCGCCTCATCGTCGCCGGTACGCCGTCAGGGGTGACGCTGGCGCCCGAGGCGGCGCTCACCAGTCGACGATCACCGCGTCGGTCGGCATCGAGCTGCCCGGTGTCGTGTTCGCCGAGCCAAGCTACGCCCGCGAGGTCGACTGGCTGCAGTGCGACGGGCGTGCCCGGCTGATGGCCGACGACGGCGAGAGCCTGTCCCTGCGCCTGTCGACCCGCCCGCTCGATCAGGATCCGGTCCGCCGGGCGATCGAGCGGGCCGGCGAGGACGCGCTGCGCGCCGCGGTGCTCGCCGGCGCCTACCACCTCATCGAGCCCCGCACGGGCGCCCTGCCGTCGATCTGATCGTCAGCGGCGCGGTCGTCCCGGAGGCGGTCGCAGCCGCCACCGAGCTCGACGCCGAGGGCGTGGACACGTCCGTCGTGGTGGTGACCAGCGCCGTCCGGCTGTACCGCGGCTGGCAGTCGACGGTGCGTTCGGCCACGGTCGGCGCGACGACGGACGTCCGGCCCGCTCACCTGGAGGACCTGCTCGGGCGGCGCAGCGCGCCGATCGTGTCCGCCCATGACGCGTCGGCACATCCGCTCACCTGGATCAGCTCCGCCGTCGGCGCGCCCCAGATCCCGCTCGGCGTCGAGCGCTTCGGGGAGTCCGGCCGATCGCAGACCGTACGACCTGACCGGCATCAGCGCGGCGCACATGGTCAACGCGGCGCTGCTGGCGGTGGACCGGGAGTCGTCCCGACGGACGTCCGCCTACATCACATGATGCGTTACGCTGGCCGAAGAGCAACCCGGTGACGCGCGGGCCGCATCCCCCTCCACACCGGCGCGGGCGACGGGCGGGGTCACAGGTGTGACCTGAAGCAGCCGGGTGGTAGGCCGTCCGACATGACACGAGCAGGACACGCGGTCCCGCAGCCGCATGGGCTCGACGCTGCACTGGGCGGCGTGCGCGGCGCCATGGCGACCCTGGATCACTATCGCACCACGCAGGGCACCAACGCCCAGGGCGGCGACCCGGCGCACCACGCCAGCCCCGACCTGCTGATCCGCCACACGGTCAACTACCTGCTCGCCGCCGAGGTCGCCGAGGAGGTCACCACCGATGGGCCCGTGCTCGACATCGGCAGCGGCGTCGGCGTGTTCTCCGTCTGGCTGGCCCGCCGCCTCGGGCGGGCCTTGCACCTGGTCGACCACGACGAGGACGTGCTGCAGCTCGCCCGCCGCTCGTTCGGCGACGTGATGACGCACACCGACGTCGCCGATGCGCCGCGTGCCGCGGTGGTGACGGCGATGGAGGTGCTCGAGCACGTCCGCTACCAGGACCAGGACGCGTTTGTACGGGCCATGCTCGAGCGGGTGGTCGCCGGCGGCGTGCTGGTGTGCTCGACGCCGGACGAGCGGCAGTACGTAGGCGGCTGGTCTGGCTACGCGCCGCACGTCGGGACGTTGGACCCCACCAGTCTGCGCACGCTGCTCCACAACGCCTGCGGGTTACCGGTCGACGTGTGGCGGATCGACGGCCCGGGCTTCCGGCTGGGGCTCGTGCAGCGTGTCGGCGAGCCGATTGTCAACCGGGTGTGGGGCCTGGTGCAGGCGCGAATGCCCGGCCTGGTCAACCGCGTCGCCGGCGCGCTCGGCCGCCGGCGACGGCGAGGGGGCGACGCGTTCGAACCCGGCCCGCCCGACGACGCCTTCACGGTCACGCCAGCCGAGGCCTCGACGGGTCCCGGCACGGGCCTGCTGGCCGTCGTGCACGTCCCCCCCACCTGACGGCCACAACCTGGGGACGCCCCCCAACACCGAGCCGTCAACGCGTCCCCACAGCGGACCCGACACACAACCTGGGGACGCCCTCCAACACCGAGCCGTCAACGCGTCCCCACAGCGGACCCGACACACAACCCGGGGACGCCCCCCAACACCGAGCCGTCAACGCGCCCCACAGCGGACCCGACACACAACCCGGGGACGCCCCCCAACACCGAGCCGTCAATACGTCCCCACAGCGGACCCGACAACAGCCTGGGGCAGCAGTCAACGCAGATCCGCCCGCACGTCCCCAGGAGCGACAGCTCGCCCGCTCGACGCAGGACCGCGTCCGCTCGACGACGGGGTCAGGCGGCCGCTGTCTCGTCGCGGCCGGGGACGAACTCGGTGGTCTCGGCCCGTGGTGGGTTGGCGTCGACCGGCGTCTTCTCACCGCATTGGGCGCACGTGCCGACAGGGTTCTTCGCGTTCTTGCGCGGCGGCTTGAGTGGACCGCCGCAGTTGGGGCACGGCTGCGCCAGCGGCTGGGTCCACATCGCGAAGTCGCAGTCCGGGTAGCGGTTGCAGCCGTAGAACGGCTTGCCGTACCGGCTGCGGCGCTCGGTCAGCTGCCCAAGCCCACACTTCGGGCAGTCGAAGCCGATGTGCTTCTCGACGTTGACGATGCCCTTGCACGTCGGGTAGTCCTGGCAGCCGTAGAACGGCCCGTAGCGTCCCTCCCGGCGGACCATCGGCTTGCCGCACTCGGGGCACCGGACGCTCGCGTCGGGCCGCAGCTCCTCGATCGTAGTGACGTTGCCCTCGGCATCGAGCGGCAGCGTCCCGTCGCACTCCGGCCACCGGCTGCACGACGCGAACCACTGCCGCGACTTGCCGCTGAAGACCTTGTCCATCGGCGCGCCGCACGTCGGGCAGCTCGCGCCCTCCAGCGGCAACCGCGGACGCTCGGGCTTGCGGTCGGCGATCCAGTCGTCGACCTCGTCCAGGAAGTCGCGCACCATCGGACCCCACGCCTGACTGCCGGCGGCGATCTCATCGAGCTCGTCCTCCATGCGGGCGGTGAAGCTGGTGTCGACGACCTCCGCGAAGTGCTGCTTGAGGTAGGCGGTGACGACCTCGCCGAGCGCGGTCGGGAAGAATCGGCGGGCCTCGAGACGGACGTACTCGCGGTTGAGCAGCGTCTGGATGATCGACGCGTACGTCGACGGGCGACCGATGCCTTCAGACTCCAGCGCCTTGACCAGGCTCGACCCGGTGTAGCGTGGCGGCGGCGATGTGAAGTGCTGCTCGCCGCGCACACCGACCAGCGCCAGCGTCTGACCGTCGGCCAGGTCGGGCAGTGCGGCGGTGACCTCGTCACTGCTCTCGTCGTCGGTGCCCTCGACGTACACGGCGATGAAGCCGTCGAACTTCAGGATCCGACCGGTGATGCGGTAGATCAGCTCCGTCAATTGCCCATCCGCCGGCGTCGCCGGCGCGCCCTCCCCAGGGTCCGCGCCGTCCCGGTCCGTGGTCGAGCCGACGATGTCGGCGCGCACCGAGTCGTAGATCGCCGGCGCCATCTGGGTGGCGACGGTGCGCTTCCAGACCAGCTCGTACAGCGCGAGCTGGTCCCGGTCGAGGTAGCGGGCGACCTGGGCGGGCCGACGCATCGCGCTGGTGGGCCGGATTGCCTCGTGCGCCTCCTGGGCGTTCTTGCTCGTGCCCGAGTAGCGGCGGGGCGCGTCCAACGCGTAGCGGACCCCGTAGTCGGTCCTCACCAGCTCCGACAGCTCGGCCAGCGCTGTGTTGGACAGGTTCGTCGAGTCGGTCCGCATGTAGGAGATCAGACCAGTGGGGCCCTCCGCGCCGAGCGCGATGCCCTCGTACAGTTGCTGGGCGACCCGCATGGTGCGTCCCGGGGCGAAGCCCAGCTTGCGCTCCGCCTCCTGCTGCAGCGTCGAGGTGGTGAACGGCGGTGCCGGGTTCTTCTTCGTCTCGCGCCGCGTGACGTCGGTGACCGTCCACCCGTCGACCGCCCGAGTCAGGCCCTCGAGGTGTCGTGCCTGCGCAACGTCGCGGATGACCCGCAGCGTGCCGGTGCGGTCGCGCTCCACGGCCTCGTCGTACTTCTTCGGGTCGGTGATCCGCTGCCCGTCGACGCTGTGCAGCTCCGACGCGAACGCGGTGCCCTCACGGTCGAAGTCACCGTGCAGGCTCCAGTACTCCTGCGCGACGAACCGCCGGATCTGGTCCTCGCGGTCGACGATCATGCGCAGTGCAACGGACTGCACGCGACCGGCTGAGATCCCGCTGGCGACGTTGCGCCACAGGGTCGGCGACACGCGGTACCCGACGATCCGGTCGACTGCGCGGCGCGCCTGCTGGGCGTCCACGAGGTGCTGGTCGATCCGGCGCGGCTGGTCGAACGCCGCCAGCACGGCGTCACGCGTGATCTCGCTGAACACCACGCGGTTCTCGTTCGACGTGTCGATGTCGGCGACCTCGGCGACGTGCCAGGCGATCGCCTCTCCCTCGCGGTCGAGGTCGGTCGCGAGGAAGACCCGGTCGGCGTCCCTGGCCGCTCGACGGATCGACGTCACCACCTTGGACGAGCCCTTCGGCACCTCGTAGCGCAGGGAGACGTTGTCGGTGGACGTGTCGACGGCGAAGTCGCTGCGCGGCAGGTCACGGATGTGACCGACCGACGCCAGCACCTTGTAGCTGCCGCCGAGGTACTTCTCGATCGTCTTCGCCTTGGCCGGCGACTCGACGATGACCAGGTTCTTCGCCACTCCAACTCCCACCGTTCTGCTTCCGGGTCGCGCGCTGCATGCAGTGCTCGCGTCCACCCCGAGGGCTCCCGACCGACCCGACGGGCCCGGCTGCTCTCCTCTACCACTCCTACACGGCGCACCGAGCGTTGCACAACCCTCACGTTGCGCTCGGCGGTGTAGCGCACCACCTTGGCGTGTGGTGCCACACCCCGCACTCAGGGATCCACAGACACCGGTGTCGGGACCGCTCCGATCCGCTCCTCGTGCGTCGCCAGGGCGTATCTGTCGGTCATGCCCGCGACGTAGTCGGCCACCTGCCGCAGTCGGTCAGCGTCGTGCTCGCGATAGGTGTCGGGGATGTGCTCGGGATGCTCCAGGTGATACTCGACCAGTCGGCGTGTCACCGCCGTGGCGGCCTCCTTGTGGTCGGCGAGCCGCTCGTTGAGGTAGACGCGCTCGAACATGAACGCACGGAGATCGTGCATCATTCCCGCCATCTCGGGCTCCATGCCGAGCTCGTCGGTATCGAGAGTGTGGTCGACCACGGCGCGCAGTAGCTGACCGATCCAGGCGCCCCCTGGTGGACCGAGGCGCGCGACCACGCCCGCAGGCAGCTCATCGGTCGTGAGCAGCCCGGCACGCACGGCGTCACGCGCGTCGTGGGTGAGGTACGCGATGCGATCGGCCCACCGCACGCAGATCGCCTCGGGTGTCGACGGCGCCGGTGTGATCCGCCACGTGTGCGCGCGGATGCCGTCGCGGACCTCCCACGTCAGGTTCACAGGCTCGAGCGTCTCGTAGATGCGGACCCCCTGGGCACCGTGCTGCCAGCCGGGGATGAACCCGGCCAGCACGTCCTCGCCGGCGTGGCCGAACGGGGTGTGGCCGACGTCGTGGCCGATGGCGATCGCCTCGATCAGTGGCTCGTTGAGTGCCAGCGCCGCACCCAGCGACCTCGCGACCTGCGTAACCTGCAGCGCATGGGTCAGCCGGGTGACGTAGTGGTCACCGTCAGGATCGATGAACACCTGCGTCTTGTGGCGCAGCCGCCGGAACGCCTTGGAGTGCAGGATCCGGTCGCGATCGACCTCGAAGCACGTGCGTTCGGCATCCGGCGGCTCCGAAACGTCCCGGCCTCGCGAACGGCGCGACCTCGTAGCCGCTGGTGCCAGTTGTTCTTCCTGCACCTGCCGGATCGACCGATCGCGGTACATGTACTGAGCAGGCATGATGGGCCGAGCCTATGCCCACCACCGGCGGGCGCGCGTCCGACAGAGCAGGAACGCGCCGGGGTGGCCGGCCAGTACCGTCCGGGAGCGCAGCCGGGAGGCGCTCCACGTGACAACGCAGGCGCAGCGTGTCGACAGGCAGAGAGGCGGGTGAGCTCGTGGTCCTCCGCGGACGCGCCCGAGCCCGACCAGCCGCCGACGCGGCGACAGCCTGCCACGCCGCCGCGGTCAGCAAGGTGTACGGCTCCCGCGAGACGGCGGTCCACGCGCTCCGCGACGTCACGCTCACCATCCCACGCGCCGCATTCACCGCGATCATGGGACCCTCCGGGTCGGGCAAGTCGACGTTGCTGCACTGCCTCGCCGCCCTCGACGCGCCGACGTCGGGACGGGTCTTCCTAGGTGGCACGGAGCTGACGGCGCTCAGCCGGCGTCAGCAGGCACAGGTCCGTCGCGACCGCATCGGGTTCGTGTTCCAGTCGTTCAACCTGGTGCCCACGCTCGACACGCTCGAGAACATCACGCTGCCGCAGCTGCTGGCCGGCCGGCGGCCGGACCGGGTGTGGCTGCATCACGTGATTTCGCGCGTCGGTCTGGGAGACCGCCTGCACCATCGGCCGAGTGAGCTCTCGGGCGGCCAGCAGCAGCGGATCGCCCTTGCGCGGGCGCTCGCCGGACGGCCGGAGGTGATCTTCGCCGACGAACCGACCGGTAATCTCGACACGACGGCAAGCCGCGAGATGCTTACACTCCTGCGCGACGCCGTGGATCAGTTCGATCAGACGGTGGTGACGGTCACCCACGATCCGTCGATCGCCAGCTACGCCGACGAGATCCTGTACTTCTCGGACGGGCAGGTGATCGACCGGACCGACCGGCCGGTTGCCGACCACGAGTTCGACCGGCCGCGGCAGGAGCAGGGCGTCGAGAGCGGCAACGGACGCCCCGACTATAGGCTTCCGGCACCACGACGAGCAGATGGGCAGCAGACCATGCGGAGTCGAAGGAGACGACAGCCTGAGCAGCCCGCGCCGGGCCGGCCGATGGTGGGGTCCGACGACGAGGTCGAGGTCGCACGTCAGGAACGTTGGCTGCAGCGGATCCGCGAGCAGTTCGAGGCCGAGTACTC
>DATHVN010000202.1 GCA_035461305.1 Euzebyales bacterium
GGTCGGCCCACGGCCACCCGGTCGGCAGCCGCAGCCTGGTTCGTCGTCCGCTGGTGACGAGCCGGGCGGGCACGGCGATGACGGTCAACCGCAGGGTCTTGGTGGTGACCCGCCCGAGGCCAGCCGCCTGGGCGGTCCAGCGTGCGAGGTTGTAGGCGACGCCGACGAGCGACAGCCACGCGGCGTTGGCGGCGAACCGTCCCGACGGCAGGTGCGCCAGCCCGGCGTAGTGTTTGAGGTCGCAGATGGTGTGCTCCACGATCGCGTGCTGACGGTGGTCGGCCTCCACTTCGAGCAGCGGGCCGTCGCGGTCGGTCAGGACCGCGTGATAGGAGAACACGACGTCCATCGCCAGCTGGCTGCCGGGGGTGGGGCGGACGCGGCGGACGATGAGTCGGGCGGTGGTCTCGTGGCGGGTGCCGGCGAACGCGGTGTAGGTGGTCTCGGCGACGTCGGCGCCGCCGTCCAGCCAGTACGGGATCGGCACCCAGTCATGCTCGGGAATCTGGTCGATCGCGCGCTGGATGGACCGGTTCTTGCGCGCGGTGATGCTGTAGCGGACATCGTGGCGGCGGCAGGTCGAGATCACCGCGCCGGTGTAGAACCCGCTGTCTGCGCGTAGCGTCAACTGCCCGGTGGCGCCGGCATGGCGCACCCGGGAGATCGTCTCGGCGACGAAGCTCGCGGCGCCGCGGCCGGTGTTGGCCGACCCGCCACGCAGCCGGGCGTGCAACAGCTCCCCGGTCTGCGCCAGCGACGCCAGCAGCGGGTGGTAGCCGCGCACCCCGGTGTAGGCGAACGCCTGACCGCCCTGCTTGGCCAGCCCGTAGGTCTCACAGACCGTGGAGTCGATATCGATGGTCAGGTCGGCGTCCAGGTCCGGGCCGAGCCCGGCCTGCCAGGCGCGGCGCAGCAGCTCGCGGGTGACGCGGTCGAGCTGACGGACACTCGCCCACACGAACGCGCGCAGCCAGATCCCCACCGTCGACGCCGCCCGCACGCCATCGAACAACCGCCTCGTCGCGCCGGCCTGCAACACCCGGGTGTCGTCGATGCAGTCGCCGCCGGCCAACGCCGTGCCGATCACGGTGGCGGCCTTGGCGCCGCTGTTGGCGCCCGCCTCACCCACCACGGTGACGTGCTCATCGACCAGGTCGGCGACCCCGAGTCGCTGCGCAAGCAGCGCCGCGACCGCCAGACCGCCGTTGGGCAGCAGCGTGTCATCGTCGAACGTCATCGCGACGGGTGCGAGATTGTGCGATGCTTTCACCGAACGAGTGCCCTCCGGCTCGGGATCCAGCGGTCTTAGACACCCGCATTGTCCCTGGCCAGAGGGCACTTTCTATGGAACCGACCCCACCACCTCAGCCGACCACCCACGGATCAGGGCTGAGGGGGCACAGGGGTGGGAGGAGCTGTACAAGTACTCGGTGCTGTTCAGCGACGGCCGGCGGGAGCACGACGAGAACCAGTTCTGGTTCCAGGACAGCATGCACTGGGGCTCGGCGATGTCCCCCTGGGACGCCGACCACCTCGAGTAC
>DATHVN010000203.1 GCA_035461305.1 Euzebyales bacterium
GTACTCGAGGTGGTCGGCGTCCCAGGGGGACATCGCCGAGCCCCAGTGCATGCTGTCCTGGAACCAGAACTGGTTCTCGTCGTGCTCCCGCCGGCCGTCGCTGAACAGCACCGAGTACTTGTACAGCTCCTCCCACCCCTGCGCCCCCTCAGGTGTCTCGAGCTCGAACGGGTTCGGGAATCGGCTCTCTGTCATCACAGTCTCTCTCCTTGATCCTCGTGGACGCAGGCCCGCACCGGTGGTGCGTCGACGGCTCACGGCTCGGTCGCGTGGGTCGGGGAGATGAGGGTCGACACGATCGACCTCATCGGGTCATAGGCCTCGGTGGTGATCGATCGCTTCGGCCTGCGCGACCAGACCGTCTCGGGGCGGGCCTGCAGCATGATGACGTTGTCGCCCTCCGGCAGGTGCCGGTCGATGGCCCATTCGATGTCCTGCGGCCGCCCGTAGTGCCGCTCGGCGCGCCGTGCCATCGCCGCCACCGCGCAGATCTCCTCGTCGGTGATGCACTGCGCGTCCCGGCGTGCTTCGTCGACGTCGCACTTCACGACCCCCTCGCCGTCGAGGCGGTACTCGATCGCCTTCGCCGAGATGATCCGGTCGACGACGGTGCGCAGGACCTTGTCGACCAGGAAGCTGTCAGGGGTCACCTCGCCACCCACGACCGCCTCGCCAAAGCCCCACGAGGCATCGATCGCGACCTGCGACCGGTCGCCGTTGCGGGGGTTCAGCGTGAACGCGACGCCTGCACACCGGGGGTTGACCATCTTCTGGACGCCGACCGACATCGAGATCACCTCGTGGTCGTGGCCCATCTCGTGACGGTAGGCGATCGCGCGGTCGGTGAACACCGACGACCAGCACCGGCGGACGTGGTCGACGACCGCGTCGGCCCCCGTGACCCACAGGTAGGTGTCCTGCTGGCCCGCGAAGCTCGCGTCGGGGAGGTCCTCCGCGGTCGCGCTGGAACGTACGGCCACGGGCACGGCGTCGAGCCCGCAGCGTCGTGACAGGTCGGCATAGCAGGCCCGGATCGAGCGCTCGACGTCGGCCGGCAGGTCCACGTCGTCGATCAGGCCGCGCACGGTCGCGGAGACCCGCCGGAGTCGGGCCGGGTCGGAGAAGTCGACCTCCGCCAGGGCCGCCTCGATCGCCGCCCGCAGGTCGTCGTGGGTACGCAGGAGGTCGTAGGCGTCGGTCGTGACCGCGAACCCGGGCGGCACCGGCAGGCCGGCGCCGGTCATCGTTCCCAGGCTGGCGTTCTTGCCGCCGACGCGGCAGCGGTCCCGCGCCTCGTCGTAGTCGTCGAACCAGACGATGTAGTCAGACATGGCGCGGGCGTGGGCGCCGGGTGCCGTGACGGCCCGAGGCGTCCGCCAGTCGTGCTCGCTCACGGTCGGCCAGCTTCTGCACACCGATCACCCTCCTGTGGTGCGGTCCGTGGTCACATCGGGGCTCCGGACGCGGTCCCTGGGGGCGTCCACTGCTCATCGAGCTGCCACGTGGGCAGTGCCTCGATCTCTGGGACGTGCATCTCCTGGACGCGGTTGCGGTAGCTCACGAGCGCCTCGGTGCCGCCCTCGAACACCTTCACGCGTACGTGCTCGGTGTTGTACGGCTCGCCCGGGTCGTAGCCGAGCGCGGCGATCGCGAACGCCCGGATCGGGCCCGAGTGGGTGGTGACCACCAGGCGCGCGCCACTGAACTCGGCGGCGAGCCGGTGGATGCCGGTCCAGAACCGCCGAACCGCCATCGCGGGCGGCTCGAAGTGGAACATCGGGATGGTCAGCCAGTGCTGGATGGGGTCGCCGCCTCCCTGCTGGGTCCGCCAGAAGCGGTCGATCTCGACAAGCCACATCGGGCGGTCACCCAGGGCGGTGCGCTCGAACTCCTCGAGGGTGGCGTAGTACTTGCGGAACGCCGCCGTGACGTCGCGGATCCCCTCGGGGGTGGCCACCCCGAAGTTGCGGAACTCCGGCATCGGCGCCGGCTCGAAGACCTTGACGTCCTTCTCGAACAGCGCAAGGCCGTCGTGGAGGCCGCGCGCCAGGTTCTGCGCCGTCTCACGGGCCCGGCTGGTGTCGGCGTGCCGGACGACCACGGTCTCACCGTCGTCGACCCGCTTGGCGACCGTGTGCCCGTAGGTGTGGGCCTGCCAGTTGCCGAGCGGGGTCAGCCCCGCCTCCGTCGAGTAGCCCTGGGTCTCGGCGTGGCGGACGAGGTACACGTCCGCCAGCAGGCGCTTCCTCGCGGCCGGCGGGGCCGAGATCTCCTTCGTGCGGTTGTCCTCCGACAGCGCCTGCTGCATGCCGAGCCCGGTGCGCTCGTGCAGCGGCGGCAGGGACTGCGTCGGTTGCCCCGACGACCTGCGCTCCCGGAACCGCCGAAGGTACAGCGGAGTCTGCTCGTCGCCGTCCGCCGGTTCACGCGGACCGTCCGCCTTCTGCCGCTCGAGGTAGCGCGACAGGTACAGCGGGGGGTCGACCCGCTCGGTCCTCGGCAGGGGTCGGCGGTCGTCGCTCACGCCCGGGTCCTCACGAGTGCACCGTCAGGAAGCTCTGGTCGACCACACCCTCGTAGTAGAAGACGGCGCGCCCCATCTCCGACTCGGTCCACGTGATCGGCTCGCGATCCGGATCGGCCCAGTACCCACCGGTGTAGACCTCGTTGCGATTGCCGGCCGGATCGAAGAAGTACAGGCCCCACCCGCGCGTGGCACCGTGACGTGTGGGCCCCGCGTCGATCCGGACACCGTGGTAGGCGCAGATGTCCGCCGAGCGCCGTAGGTCGTTCCAGTCGTCGACCCAGAAGGCGACGTGGTGGAACGCGCCGTTCGGTCCCGTCACGAACGCGATGTCGTGGGCGGTGTGGGTCCGCTCGAGAAACGTGATGAGCTGGTGGCCATCGTCGGCGAGGATCTGTTCCGTGAGGCGGAAGCCGAGCACGTCGGTGAAGAACGCCGTGATGCCGTCGACGTCCTCGCACATCAGGAACGCGTGGTCGATGCGGGGTGGGTGCATGCCCGGCAGCCCCTGCGGCTCGGGTGGCGGGTTGTGCAGGGGCAGGGCGTTGCCGACCTGTTCCATGCCGTGCACGAGGTCGACGGTGTGGGCGCCCGCGGTGGTGAAGCGCACGGTCGTGCCCGAGCCCGGTCCCAACTCGCCTGCCGCGAAGTGCTTCGTCGCGATGCCGGCCTGCTCCACCCGCTCGGCGAGCTCGTCGAGGTCCGCGGCGTCCTGGACCTTGAAGCCCAGCGTCTCGAGGCCGTAGGTCGGTGCGTACCGCAGGATCACCGAGTGGTGCTGCTGTTCGTCCCAGCCCTTGAGGAACACCCTGTCGTGCTCCCGGGCCGTCTCGATGAGCCCGACCACCTCGGTGTAGTAGGCGGTGGACAGCTCCAGGTCGGGCACCCGCAGCTCGACGTGTGACAGCCTCAGGATCCCCATGGCGCCCTCCCGCGTCCGTGCCGCCTGCCGCGCATCAGGTGTGCACCGTCACGAACCGCTCGTTGATCTCGCCCTCGTAGTAGAAGACAGCGCGCCCGATGTTGTCCTCGGTCCACGTGATCGTCGGGAAGTCGGGATCGGGTCGGTACCCGCCGGTGAAGACCTCGTTGCGGGTTCCCATGGGGTCGAAGAAGTAGATGGTGTTGCCGCGTGTCACGCCGTGACGCGTCGGGCCGACGTCGACCTGGATGGCGTTGTACGCCAGGATGTCGGCGGCGGCGCGAACGTGGTCCCAGTCGTCGAGCCAGAACGCGAAGTGGTGCAGCGCACCGTTCGGTCCGTTGACGACGGCGAGGTCGTGGGGCGAGTGGGACCGCTCCAGCCACACGCCGATCTGATGGCCGTCGCCGCCGAGCAGCTGCTCGGTCAGCCGGAAGCCGAGGACGTCCATGTAGAACCTCGTCGCCTCCCCGACCTCCTCGGCGTTGATCAGCAGGTGGTCCATTCGGGGCGGTGCGATGCCCTGGAGGCCCTCGGGGAGGATGTTGGGGTTGAGCTTGCCGATGCGGCTGCCGACACGGTCGACGTCGTGCACGAGCTCCATCTCGTGGCCCGACGGCGTCTCGAACCGGATCGACTCACCCTGGCCGATCTCCTCGTCCTTCGAGACGCGGTGCACGCGGAAGCCGTAGGCCTCGACGCGCTTCTCGAGCTCGGCAAGGTCGTCGGTGGTCTCGACCTTGAACGCGAACCGGTCGATGCCCACGCGTGGGTCGTAGCGCACGGCCAGCGAGTGGTGGTCCTCCTCGTCCCAGCACTTGAAGAACGTGCGGTCGCCGGTCTGCTCCGTGATCTCCAGCCCCAACACGCCTGTGTAGTATGCGGCGGCGAGGTCGAGGTCGGGGACCGTGATGTCCACGTGGCTCAATCGCAGGATGCCCATGGTCCCGACCGTACTGACGGGCCCGGTCGCAGCGGTCGAACGTCCCGGCATGCGGGATGGGTTTCCTCCCGTCGCCGGTTATCGCGATCGCACAAGGCCGTATCGGCGCCGATTTGCGTCCCGTATGCCGGGACGGTATCGCCGCGGCCGTCCCTCCGACCCCTAGCCTGCGAACCGTGACGACTCCTGATGACATGCGCGCGGCGATGGCCGACTACATCCGCACGGTCCACCAGGCGTACCTGTCGCAGAGCGCCGGTCAGCCGCCAGCCGTCCGGGGGCGGCTGCCGCTGCTTGCTGGGCCGTTCACGGTGATCGCGGCGGGGGTGCGCAACCTGCACGTGGTCGCCACGACCGAGCCGCTCCCTCCGCCGTCGGGTCCGGAGGTCGCGCTGCCGGACCGGCTCGGCGAGCTGTCCTGGACCGTCCGCTTCTACGACCCGGTCGTGCTGCCGCCGCTGGGCATGATCGACGAGTCGACCGGGCCGGCGAGTGCGCAGGTGCGACGCACGCTCGGCGTGTCGACCTACCTGTACCACCTGATCGTCCAGCCCGGCAGCGAGCTGACCGGGCACCACGCCGGCCACGCCGGGGCGGGCCTGGCGATGAGCCACGTCGCCGAGGCCCGCGACTTCGAGGCCATCCGCGTCCGGGCGCGTGGCCGTGAGCCGCTCGTGGACGAGATGGAGGGCGCCGCGCTTGCCGGCCTCGTCCGTGCACAGGCCCTGCTGGCCCGCGAGATCGCGCCGGCCGACGACACCGTGGCCGCGCTGGTGGCCGGCGGCACGCCCGAGCCGTCGGCTGTGCGACGGGCTGTCCTGGCCGCCGTCCGTCGCGACGCGGCGCCGGGTGCCGCCGAGCCGGCTGGCGGCGATCTGCCGGGATGAACGAGCCCGAGCTGCTGTCGTCGGTCCGCAACGGCGCGCGGGTGCTCAAGGCGTTCACGTCCCGCCAGCGCTCGTTCGGCGTGTCGGAGCTGGCCCGCAAGCTCGACCTGTCGAAGTCCACGGCCCACCGGCTGCTCGTGACGCTCGCGGCGGAGCACCTCGTGGAGCAGGACGCCGAGACCGGGCGCTACAAGCTCGGGCTCGCCGTCTACGACCTGATCGCCGCGACGTCGGCGGGCTTCGACCTGACCGAGGCGGTGCTCCCGCCGATGACCCTGCTGCGCACGCGCTCCGGAGCGACGGTCCACGTCGCCGTGCTGGACGGACGTGAGGTCGTCTACGTCGAACGCCTCGACAGCCCGCACTCACTGCGCATGTTCCTCGACGTGGGGCGCCGGAACTGGGCGCACAGCACCGCGACCGGCAAGGTGCTGCTCGCGCACCTGTCCGAGCCCGACCTGTCGAGGGTGTTGCGGGGGTGGGAGCTGGTCGCGCGCACCCCGCAGACGATCACCGACCCTGACCTGCTCCGCAAGGAGCTGCTGACGGTCCGTGACCTGGGATACGCCCAGAACCTCGAGGAGTCCGAGGTCGGTGCCATCAGCGTGGCCGCGCCAATCCGCGACGCCAGCGCGACGGTGGTCGCGGCCATGAGTGTGGTCGGCCCGACCAGCCGCATGCGCCCGGAGATGCACAGGGTCACCCACGCGGTGATGGAGGCCGCCGCCGTCGCGTCGCGTCGGCTCGGCCACCGATCGAGAGGATCGCAGCAGTGACCATCCACGAGGACCTGGCCGAGGCGCTGCACGTCGCGCTGCGTGACCGCGCGCCCATCGATCCGATCGCCCCGGCCCATCCCGACCTGGGGGTCGACGACGCGTATCACATCCAGCAGGGGCTCGCCAGGCGCATCGTCGACGGCGACGGCGGAGGCACCGTCGGCTACAAGCTGGGCCTCACGTCGAAGCCCATGCAGGAGATGCTCGGCGTCGACGTGCCCGACTACGCCCCCGTGCTGTCGTCGATGGTGTACTCCGACGGCCACGCGGTGGAGCTCGAGCACTACATCCAGCCCCGGGTCGAGGCGGAGATCGCGCTGGTCCTGGACCGTCCCGTCCGGGGCCCGGGTGTGACGGCGATGCACGCGTGGCGTGCGATCGCGGGCGCCGTCGCGGCGATCGAGATGGTCGACAGCCGCATCCGCGACTGGAAGATCGGGCTCGTCGACACGATCGCCGACCTCGCCAGCTCGGGCGCGACGATCCTGGGGTCGCGCGTCGTGTCGCTGGAGGGCTGGGACCCCCGTCTGGTCGGGATGGTGATCACGCGCAACGGCGCGGTCGAGGGCAGTGGCGCCGGCGCGGCCGCGCTCGGCGACCCGGTCGGGGCGGTCGCGTGGCTGGCCAACACGTTGGCGGCCCACGACGTCACGCTCGAAGCGGGTTGGTTCATCATGACCGGCTCGCTGCACCGGGCGTTCCCGGTCGCGCCCGGCGACGTGATCCGCGCGGACTTCGACCGCCTCGGCCCGGTCACGGCGCGGTTCGTGTGACCGCGACAGGAGGTAGGAAGATGCGCTGTGCGATCGTCGGGTCGGGGAACATCGGCACGGATCTGATGTACAAGCTGCTGCGGTCGCAGCACCTCGACGTCACCGCCGTGGTCGGGATCGACCCCGACTCCGAAGGCCTGGCCAAGGCCCGTGCCGCGGGCCTCGACGCCACCGACGAGGGACCGGACTGGCTGCTGGACCGCGCCGACCGGTTCGACGTGGTCTTCGAGGCCACGTCCGCCTGGGTCCATCGCCGGAACGGCCCACGCTACGAGGAGGCGGGGCTGCGGGCGGTCGACCTCACGCCGGCCAGGCTGGGTCCGCTGGTCGTGCCACCGGTCAACGGCGGAGCCCACATCGACGCGGCCAACGTCAACCTCATCACCTGCGGCGGTCAGGCGACCGCGCCGATCGTCCACGCCGTGGCGTCGGTGGCGCAGGTGCCCTACGCGGAGATCGTCTCGGCGGTCGCGTCGCGTTCCGCCGGCACCGGCACCCGTCAGAACATCGACGAGTTCACCCACACCACGTCGGACTCGCTGGTCACCGTCGCCGGCGCCGCCCACGGCAAGGCCATCATGATCCTCAACCCCGCCGAGCCGCCGGTCCTGATGCGCAACACCGTGTTCTGTGCGCTGGGCGAGGGCTACGACGAGGATGCGGTGGCCGCGTCGATCCTGGCGATGGCCGACCGGGTGGCGTCGTACGTGCCCGGGTACAGGCTCAAGGCCGAGCCCGTGTTCGAGACCGACGTGTTCGGCACGCCGGGCGGTGTCGTCCCCGCCCGGGTCGTGGTGCTGCTCGAGGTCGAGGGGGCGGGCGACCACTTCCCGCCCTACGCTGGCAACCTCGACATCATGACCGCGTCGGCGGTGCGGGTCGGCGAGACGTTGGCCACCGCGGCGATGACGGCACGTGCCGCAAGTAGCGGCAGCGGTAGGCACACATCATGACGGGCGGCGACACGGCGCCAGGCTCCGCGCCGCGCTTCCGACTGACCGACTCCACCCTGCGCGACGGCTCGCACGCTGTCAGCCACCAGTTCACGACCGAACAGGTCAGGACCGTCGTCGCCGCGCTTGACGCCGCCGGTGTGCCGGTGATCGAGGTCACCCACGGCGACGGGATGGGCGGGTCGTCGTTCAACTACGGCTTCAGCCACACCCCCGAGACCGATCTGCTGAAGGTGGCGGTCGAGACCGCGACGCGCGCCCGCATCGCCGTGCTGTTCGTACCTGGCATCGGCGTCAAGGACGACCTGCGCGAGGCCGCCGACCTCGGAGTCTCGGTGGCGCGCGTCGCCACCCACTGCACCGA
This sequence comes from Euzebyales bacterium, assembly GCA_035461305.1. Classification (NCBI taxonomy): domain Bacteria; kingdom Bacillati; phylum Actinomycetota; class Nitriliruptoria; order Euzebyales; species Euzebyales bacterium. The sequence goes on from DATHVN010000203.1 coordinate 8,146, forward strand.
GGCCGACATCGCCGAGCAGCACGTCGCGCTGACGAAGGACCTGGGGATGGAGGCTGTCGGCTTCCTGATGATGGCGCACATGATCGAGCCCGCAGCCCTCGCCGAGCAGGCGCGGCTGATGGCGTCGTACGGCGCCGACTGCGTCTACGTGGTCGACTCGGCCGGGGCCATGACGATTGACGACGCCAGGCGGCGGGTCGCCGCGCTCAAGGCCGCGGTCGACATCGACGTCGGTATCCACGCGCACAACAACCTGTCGCTGGCCGTGGCCAACTCGCTGGCCGCGCTCGACGAGGGCGCCGATCAGATCGACGGCTGCACGACCGGGCTCGGCGCCGGTGCGGGCAACTGCCCCACCGAGGTGCTCGTGGCGACCTGCGCAAAGTCCGGCATCGAGACCGGCGTCGACCCGTTCGCCATGATGGACGCGGCGCAGGACGCCGTGCGGCCGATCCGCCCCGACCAGGGCGTGATCGACCGCGACGGCCTGTTGCTGGGCTACGCCGGCGTGTACGGCTCGTTCCTGCTGCACGCCAGGAAGGCCTCCCAGCGCTACGGCGTCGCGACCAGGGACATCCTGCTGGAGCTGGGCCGTCGCGGGATGGTCGGTGGACAGGAGGACATGATCATCGACGTGGCCCTCCAGCTCGCGCGCGGAGAGGAGACATGAGCGACCTGCCGAAGCGGCTGGCAGAGGCGGTCCGCACGCGCACGGCCATCGCGCCCGAGGCCGGCGCCCTGACCCTCGAGGAGGCCTACGACCTGCAGGACGAGCTGATCGATCTGCTGGGCCTGCCCGTAAAGGCGGCGAAGCTCGGCCTCACCAGCCTCGCCAAGCAGCGGCAGATGCACGTCGACGAGCCCGCGTACGGCTGGCTCCTGCAGGGGACGCAGGTCGACGTCGGCACGGCACTGTCGTGCGGTGCGCTGATCCAGCCCCGCGCCGAGCCGGAGATCGCGTTCAGGATCGCGCGTGACCTGGCTGGGCGGGCAGTGACGGCGACGCAGGTCCTGGCGGCAACCGATGCCGTGCTGCCGGCGATCGACGTCCTGGACAGCCGGTACGCCGGCTATGAGTTCACGCTGCCGGCGGTCGTCGCCGACAACATCTCGTCGGCGCGCTATGCCCTCGGTGCGCCGGCTCCGGTTGCCGGACTGGACCTGCGGGTGCTCGGCTGCGTCTTCGAGCGCAACGGTGAGCTCGTCGACACCGCGGCGGGTGCGGCGGTCCTGGATCACCCGGCCGCTGCCGTGGCGTGGTTCGTGCGGTCGCTGCACGGGCGCGGCCGGGGCCTGGCCGCCGGGACGGTGGTGCTGGCCGGCGCCTTGACGGCGGCGGTCCCGGTGGGGCCGGGCGACGTGGTGCGCGCGACGTTCGACAGGATCGGCGCGGTCGAGCTGCGTTGCGGGGCGTGAGCAGGTGACCGCGACCGCATCCGTGGACGTGGCGGACCTGGCCCGCGAGCTGCACGCCGCCCGCACCGCCCGCCGCCCGGTCGCGACGCTCACGTCACGCTGGCCGGCGCTCGACGAGGGTGACGCCTATGCCGTGCAGGCCCGTGGCATTGCCCTGCGCGAGGCGGACGGCGAAGTGCTGGTCGGCGGCAAGCTGGGGTTCACGAGCGAGGCGATGCGGCGGGCGATGGGCGTGGAGCACCCCAACCACGGTTGGCTCACCGACGCGATGTGGGTCGACGGCGGCGTCGCCGACCTGGCGCGGTACATCCACCCCAAGGTCGAGCCGGAGATCGCGTTCCTGCTGGCGGATGAGCTCGCGGCGCCGGTGTCGGCCGCCGATGTGCGTTGGGCGACCGCTGCGGTCATGGCTTGCCTGGAGATCGTGGATTCGCGCTACGTCGGCTTCCGGTTCGGGCCGCTGGACAACATCGCAGACAACAGCTCCGCTGGCGGCGTGGTGCTCGGTGATCCGGTTGCACCCGACACCGTCGATCTGAGACTGGCCGGCGTGGTCGTCTCAGTCGGCGGTGTCGTGACGTCCACCGCCGCGGGCGCCGCCGCCCACGGTGATCCCGCGGCCGCCGTGGCATGGATGGTCAACACCTGCGGGCGGACGCTGCCGGCCGGTGCCGTGGTCATCTCGGGCGGGCTCACGGCACCGGTCGATCTGCGGCCGGGCATCGTGGTGACGGCGGAGTTCGACAGGATCGGACCGGTGACGGTCCGCGCGACGTGAGGAGCAGACATGCCGTTGGTGTCGATCAACATCATGGAGGGACGTCCGCCCGAGAGGATCGAGAAGATGATCGTCGCGGTGTCCGAGGCGATCGCCGACTCGCTCGAGGCGCCGATCGCCAGCGTCCGGATCATGGTCAACGAGATGCACGAGCACCAGTACGGCGTGGGCGGCAAGCCGTGGCGTGTGGTCCGGGAGGAACGGGCGCGGGCCGCCACGCGGGACGCCGGGTGACGGCGGTGCGCTGCGCCGCCGACATGGCATGACGGTGCGGCCCGACGTGCGTGTCAGTGCGGGTCGCGTCGAGGACGTCCCGATCGACCGCTGCGTCGCGGTCGCCGACGGTCGCGCCGTCGTCGTCCGCGTTGGTGACGACGTCGTCGCCTTCCCCAACCGCTGCCTCCACCAGGCGTCGGCGCTCGCCGGCGGCCGCGTGCTGTCGGGGCGCCTGATCTGCCCCATGCACTTCTGGCGCTACCACCTGCCGGACGGCGAGCACGTCGGTGGTCAGGGCCGGTTGGTGTCCTACGACGTCGAGGTGGTCGACGGTGAGGTCTTCGTCGACGTGCCCGCGCCCGCGCCTCCGAGGTCGATGCGCGAGATCATGCTGGCGCACGCCCGTGACTGGACCCGCGACGCGGACCGGCCGCGGGACGGCGGCGCATCGTGAGCCGTGGTCTGGGACATGGGTGGGATCGACGCCAGCCGGTGGCTGGGACCACGGTGGTGGACGTCGTGGCCGGAGCGCGGCCTGTTCGACGTGATCGTCGACGGATCGGCCTTCACCCGCACTGGTTCGACATCACCGCACCCGCAGGGGTGACCATGCGACTGTGAGCGAGGATCGGGCTGTGAGACCTACGATCGACCAGGAGGTCATCAGCATGGACGGCGCCGGGCGGGTCATCGACGCCGGCGTTCGCGAGGCGGGCGCGCTCGGCGCGGCGGTCGTCATCACGGTGGTGGACCTGGGAGGCGACCAGGTCGCGATGGCGCGGATGGACGGCTCGCCGCTGCTGTCGCGCGGCGTCGCCGCCGACAAGGCGTGGACCGCGGTCGCCTTCGGGCAGTCGACCCGGTGGTGGGCGGGGCTGCTCGTCGAAGAGCCCGAGCTGGCCGCGCTGGGGAGGAACAACCGGCTGCTCCCGCTCGGTGGTGGCGTGCCCGTGGTCGTCGACGGCTCGGTGGTCGGCCGGGTCGGCGTCAGCGGCGCGACGGCCGAGCAGGACCACCGCATCGCCGCGGCCGCGGCGGCGGCCGTCACGGCATCGTCCCTGACAGCCGCGAGGATGCGCGCGACGATCCTGGGCTACTTCGCCGCCTGCAACGACGGCGACGCCGCCGGCATCGCGGCGCACTGCGCCGCCGACGCCGTCCACTACTTCCCGCCGGACATGTACGACGGTCCGTTCGTCGGCGGCGCGACCATCGGACGCAGGTGGGCCGAGGCGGTCGCCACGATCGGGTCGGTGTGGACCGTCGACACCGTGCTGTGCGATCCCACCTCGGCCACCGCGGTCGCCGAGTGGACGCACGTCAAGACGTTCCAGCAGACCGTGCTCCGTGGCGACGAGTGGTACCACTTCGATCCGGACAGCGGCCTGCTCGCCGAGATCCGCGCCTACTATGCGTCGCCGCAGGACCGCACGCGCGCACGCCTGGAACTGGGCGGCTTCGACTACGCGGCCCGCGGCTCCGCGATGGAGCCGCCGTTCGGACGGAGCCAGGGATGAGAGCCGGCACCGGGCGCATCCCGACGACGCACGTCGGCAGCCTCGCCCGTCCGCGGCCGTTGCTGGAGACGATGCGGGAGAAGGAGCACCGCCGGCCCTACGACGCGGCGCTGTTCGCCGAGCAGGTCCGCGACGCCGTCCGCGACCGCGTGCGGCGTCAGGTCGAGGTCGGCCTCGACGTTGTCACCGACAGCGAGCAGGGCACGGCCAGCCTCTTCACCTACGTCGTCGAGCAGCTCGACGGCTTCTCCGCCGACGACGGCGAGACGGTGCTATCGCCGTCGTGGCGGCGCGAGACGGAGGCGTTCCCCGACGTCTACGATCGCTACTTCGACAAGGACACCGAGACTGGTGTGCCGCTGGCGGCGGTCACGTGCACCGGTCCCGTCACCTATCGCGGCCACGACGCCGTCGCGGCCGACATCGCGAACCTGCGGATCGCGCTCGCCGACATCGGCGGCGGGGTGACCGAGGCGTTCATCCCGCCGACGAGCCCCCGTGGCTTCGGCATCAACCGGCACTACGACTCGGAGACTGCGTACCTCGACGCCGTCGCCGAGGCGCTGCGCGAGGAGTACCTGGCGATCGTCGACGCAGGGTTCCTGCTGCAGATCGACGACCCGTGGCTGATCGAGATCCTGACGGGCGCCCCCGGCTCCGACCCTGACGACCGCGTGCGCACGGCCGGCGAGCACATCGACAACGTCAGCCACGCGCTGCGGGGCATCCCCGCCGACCGCATCCGTCTGCACACCTGCTACGGCCTGAACGCCGGTCCGCGGATCCACGACCTCGACATGGCGGAGGTCGCGTCCCACATGCTGCGGAGCAACGCGGGGGCGTACTCGTTCGAGGTCGCCAACCCCCGCCACTGGCACGAGTGGAAGATCTGGGCCGACCTCGACCTGCCGGACGACAAGCTACTGATCCGTGGGTTCCTCGGGCACGCCACGCCGGACGTCGAGCGCCCCGAGCTGATCGCCGACGGAACCATCAACTACGCCGGTCTGGTCGGCCGCGAACAGGTGATCGCCGGCGCCGACTGCGGCTTCTCGTCCCGCGCCACGTGCGCGCGCGAGATCCCCGTCCAGGTCACGTGGGAGACGTTCCGTGCACTGGTCGAGGGCGCGCGGCTGGCCAGCGCGCGGCGGTGGCGGTGAGCGATCGCGCGGTCGTGGTGGGTGCCACCGGAACGGTGGGCTCGGCGCTCGTGCGCCGGCTCGTCGAACGCGGCCTGATCGTGGTCGCCGTCGCCAGATCCGCCGATGCGCTGACCGCGCTGGCGGCGGGCAGCAGCCGGGTCGTGCCGTGCGTCGCCGACATCGCCGACAACGCCGCGGTCGCGCGCATCGGCGACGCGATCGACGGGCCGGTGAGACTGGCCGTGTTCGCCGCCGGCCTGCCGGTCCGCGGGTCGGTGGCGACGATCGATCCCGACCTGCTCGCCGTCGGCGCGAACGTCAAGATCGGCGGGGTCGTCCGGCTCTTCCGGGCGGTGCGCGACCACCTCACCGCGGGGTCGCGCTTCGCGGCGTTCGCGGGCACGCTCGGCCTGGAGCCCGGCGCGAGCGAGGCTGGACCGGGGGTCGTCAACGCCGGGCTGTTCAACGTCATGAAGCAGCTCGCGCTGACGTGTGGCGCCAGTGGCGTCACGGTGCACACCCTCGCACCGGGACCGATGGACACACCCCGTCTGCGGCGGATCGCCGCGACCGTCGCCGCGGAGCGCGGCGTGCCGTTCGACGAGGTCTGGGGCGAGTACAGCGCGCGGACGTCGCTGGGCCGCCTGCCCACCGTCGACGAGGTCGTGTGGGCCGTCGAGCTCCTGCTCGCACCGCAGGCCGACATCCTGCACGGGACCGTGCTGCACCTCGATGCCGGCGGGCTGCGCGGCATCGGCTGACGCCGGCGATCCCGCCGGCCGGTGACGCTCAGCTCGCAGGCGCCAGGGCGGCCCACACCGCCAGGTGGTCGCTGCCCGGGATCACGAGGGTGTCCGCGTCGAGGACGTCGAAGCCGCGGGCCTGCACGTGGTCGAGGTGGAACCACGGCGACAGCAGCGACAGCCCGGGGATGCGTGGCCACTTCGCATGCCTGCCGCGGCCGACCTCCCGGTGGGCGTCGACCATGCCCGCGTCGCCCAGCCGCCGCAGAACCGGGTGGTCCAGCGTCGCGTTGAAGTCCCCCGCGAGCACGACCGGCACGTCCCGTGGCACCGACGCCGCCCACGCCGCGAGGCCGGCCAGCTCACCGTGCCACGCGCGGGCCGGACCGGGGACCGGCACGACCGGGTGGACCGCCGCGACGACGACGTCGCCGGACGGCGTCTTGACGGTCGCGAGCTCCGAGCCGTAGCTGATCGGCGGCAGCGGCGCGACGTCGGGGTCGTGCACCGGATGGCGGCTGAAGATCATGGCGGTGCCCGAACCGGGCTCGGGCGAGCCCACCATGTGGGGCAGCAGATCGGCGATGCCCGCGTCGAGCAGCGCAGCGCGCATCTCGACCGTCACCTCGACGAGCAGCAGGTCGACGTCCCGCGCGCGGGCGCGGTCGACGAGCGCCGCGGGATCGCCGCGCCCGTACTGCAGGTTGCACGAGAGCACGGCCAGCGGGTCACCACCATCGCGAACGACGGTCGGACGCCGCCGCGTGACCCACGGGACGAGCAGCCCGCCGTGCACCGCTCCCAGCACCGCCGCCACCGCGGCCAACCGCCACCGGCGGGTCAGCGCGGCGCCAGCGCACTGCTGCGCTGGGACACGTCGCTGCGGTCTCGCTCGTCGACCGGGGCGCTCACGGCGGACGATGCTTTCGGGCACTCCCCGCCGCCACCGGGTCGGCGCCACTCATCGCGCGGCCGGGCGCCAGCGACGCCCAGACGGTCGTGGTCGCTGCCGGGGATCGCCACGCTTCCCGCAGCGGCGACGCCGAAGCCACGCGACAAGAGGTGATCGAGGTGCAGCAGCGGGACCAGCGGCACGCCGAACCGCCCGCTGCGCGGCCATGTGGCGACCGGGCCGCGCCCGAGCTGACGGTGGGCGTCGCGCAGCCCGGCGTCAGCGAAGCGCCGCAGCACGGGGTGGGCCTCCGTCGCGTTGAGGTCCCCGGCGACGACGAGGCGGACGTCGGGTCCGACGTCTGCCGCCAAGACGCCAACGCGGCCAGCTCGCTGTGCCACCGCTCGGTGTCACCCGGCCAGGGCGGTACCGGGTGTGCCGCGACCACCAGTGCTTTGCCGCCAGGTGCGTCGACCACAGCCGCCGGCGTGGCGAACGTCATGGTGGGGACCGGTGGCACCGCGTCGGTCGCGACCGGGTGGCGGCTCAGGATCATGCCACCGCCCGGGCCCTCGCGTGCCTGGTCGACGACATGGGGTAGGTCGGCGGTGATGCCGGCCGCGCCCAGCGCATCACGTGCGTCAGGCGTGACCTCGCTCAGCGCGAGCACGTCGACGTCCCGTCGCCGCACCGCGGAGACGACCGTGGCGGGATCGCCGCGACCGTACTGCAGGTTGCCTGCCATGACGACCAGCGCGTCGTGGGCGGGCGCGACGGCGCGGTCACCCGCGACCCACGGCACGAGCGTCGCGAGCTGCACGATCGCGAGGCCGCCGGCGGCCAGGGCGACCACCCGGTGCCCGGCCCACAGCGCCAGCAGCACCAGGCCCGCGGACGCGGGGACCAGCAACGCTTCGAAGGCCTGGATCGCGGGCAGCATCCGCGGGGTCGTCGCGTCGATCCAGCGAGTGACGAGTGCGAACGCGAGCAACGCGAGGAGCGCGATCAGCTCCCACAGCACCCACCTGCGGGCCCGACTCGGTGTCGGATCCGGGTCGGGTGGGTCGCCGGCCCGACGGGCCGGGGAATCGGTGACGAGCACGTGCGAGTGGTCATCCGGTGTCATCCCAGCGAGGGTAGGGATGGCGCATCCGACGTCACACCCGTCGGGGGTCTGTCGTCTGCGCGTCAGGTGTGCCGGGCCTCCTGGGTTGACGCATGTGCTGACCGGCCGGGTGGCGCGGTCCGGATCGTGGACGGGGTCGACGGTGTCAGCCTGGGCGGCGATGGCGGACGAGCACGACCCGGCTGCGACAGACGTCCGACGCGGCTCGGGGTTCCGAGGCGACGCCGCCCGCTGGCGCCGGGCACGGCTCCCGATCGTCGAGGCGATCGACCGGAGCGGGATGTTCCTCGACGTCGGTTGCGCGAACGGGCTGCTGATGGAGAGCATGGCCGTCTGGGCGGCCGAGGACGGTCACGCAGTCGAGCCGTCCGGGCTCGAGCGTTCCCACCAGTTGGCCGAGCTGGCCAGGAGGCGCCTGCCCGCATGGGCGGGACGCATCCACGTCGGCGACGTGCTGGCGTGGGACCCGCCGCACCGCGAGACCTCGTGCGGACGGAGCTGGTGTACGCGGCGGATCCGGCCGCGCCGATCGACCGGTGCCTCCGCGTCCTCGTCGCTCGCCGCGGCAGGCTGATCGTCTGCATCTACGGCACCCGAGCCTCCCCGCCCGATCGGCCCGAGCGCACACTCAGCGCGTGCGGCCTGCAGGTCCGCGGCACCGCCGTCGGGCGCGACACCGACGACCGGGTCCTGACCGCGTCGCTGGACGGACACGTAGCAGGGGACGCAGGTGCCTGGCGTGCGGGCCGCGCCGCCGGGGCATCACGAGGGCATGGACCCACCTCGCGCACCCCTGTTCGGGCTGTTCCCGTCGCCGGAGGCCGACGATCACGCCGCGACGGTCCGACTCGTCACGCTCGCCGACGAGCTGGGACTCGACCTCGTCGGCATCCAGGACCACCCGTACCAGCGAAGGTTCCTCGACACGTTCGTCCTGATGGCGGACCTGCTGGCACGGACCGAGCGCATCCGCGTCTTCCCCGACGTCGCGAACCTGCCCCTCCGCGGAGCTGCGATGATCGCCAAGGCGGCGGCGTCGATGGACGTGATGTCAGGCGGCCGCTTCGAGCTCGGGCTCGGGGCAGGGGGGTTCTGGGACGCGATCGCCGCCATGGGCGGACCCCGCCGCGAGCCGGGCGAGGCGGTCGATGCCCTGGTGGAAGCGATCACGGTGATCCGTCGCCTGTGGAGCGGCGACCGCGGCCTACGGGTCGACGGCCGGCACTACCGGCTCGCCGGCGTCCACAGCGGACCGACGCCCGCGCACGACGTCGGCATCTGGCTCGGTGCCACCGGTCCGCGCATGCTGGCTGTGACCGGCCGGCTGGCGGACGGGTGGATCCCGTCGTCCCCGTACGTTCCACCCGACGAGCTGCTCGACCGGCACAGGATCCTCGACGAGGCGGCACACGACGCCGGGCGCGAGCCGTCGGACATCCTGCGGCTGTACAACATCAATGGGCGCATCACCGACGGGCCGACCGAGAAGTGGCTCGTCGGGAACAAGGACCACTGGGTCGAGCAGCTGCGGGAGCTCCACGACGACCACCGCATCGACGCGTTCATCTTCTGGCCCGAGGGCGACGACCACGAGGCGCAGCTCCGCGCGTATGCCGAGATCGCCGCCGAGCTCCGCTGAATGGCCCACGTGCGCTCAGGTGCGCTCCGGACCTGTTCCCGTCGCACGTTGGCGATGCTGCCCACGTTCGAGCGGCGTGCTGGGCGCGCCCCTCCATGAGATCGGGCTCAGCGCCCCAGCGTGGGGCTGCCGCGCGCCGTAGCATGCGAGTGTGGCTGGAACATCGCCGAAGATCGCGGACCACGGCTGGGGGCGGATCACCGTCGACGGCCGGACGTTCAAGGACGCCAGGCTGTGGCCGGGCGGTGCGGGTGCATGGGATTGGAACGAGACCGGCACCGGTCACACTGCGGGCGTGCAGGCCGCCGACGTCGAGGATCTGCTCGGTCACGGCGCGACCCACGTCGTGCTGTCGCGCGGTCGGCAGGGACGGTTGGGTGTGTCCCGCGGGACGACGGCGCTGCTGGAGGACCGGGGGATCCCGCACGACGTGCTCATGACCGACGAGGCGATCGCCCGCTACGAGCAGCTGCGGGTGGACGGCGTCGCGGTCGGCGCCCTCATCCACACCACGTGCTGACGACCCGCGAACGCGATGGCTGACGACGGCGACGCGTGGGCGGCGCACATCCCCACCTTCATCGACGGCCACTACGGATCCGTGCGCGGGCAGGTGCGGACCCACGTGATCGATGCGCATCTGCGCGCGCACCTGCCGCCGGCGCCGGCACCCGTCGTCGACGTCGGCGGTGGCGCCGGCGTCCAGGCCCTGCCGCTCGCACGTCGCGGGCACGTCGTGACGATCGTCGATCCGTCGGCCGGAATGCTCGAGCGGGCCGCCACGACGCTCGCACATGAGCCTGCCGCTGTCGGTGCGCGGGTCGACCTCGTCCATGCGTCGGGCACGGAGGCCGTCGACCTGCTCGGCGCGGGGCGGTTCGCCGGCGTGCTGTGCCACGGGGTCATCTCGTACCTGCCGGACCCCGAGCCGCTGCTCGCCGCGCTGTGCGCGCTCGCGCGCCCCGGCGCGCTCGTCTCGATCCTTGCGAAGAACGCCGCGACGATGGCGGTACGGCCGGCCCACGAGGGACGCTGGCGCGACGCGCTGGCGGCGTTCGACTACGACCGCGAGGTGAACGCGCTCGGCCTCCACACCCGCGGCGACTCCGTCGAGGACCTGTCCCGACGGCTTGCACGGCACGGCGTCGGCGACGTCAGCTGGTATGGCGTGCGCCTGTTCGCCGAAGCCTGGCCGCCCGACCGCCGCGTCGATCCAGGTGAGCTGGGCGACATCCTGGCCGTCGAGGTCGAGGCCAGCCGACGTGATCCCTACCGCCGGCTCAGCCGGCTGTTCCACCTGCTCGGTCGCCGGCACGCCTGACGTCCGGCAGTGCAGCCGCGACAGGCGGCCGGCGGTTAGCCCACGTGCGGCTCGGGCATGGCTGCACCATGCGGATCGCCATGCTGATGGGCGGCGCCAACACGGAGCGGGACGTCTCGTTGGCGTCGGGCATCGAGGTCGCCGGTGCGCTCCGTGCGGCGGGGCACGAGGTGGCCAATGTCGACATCGCGACAGAGGTCGACACGTCCGACGGGATCGATGCGCTGTTCGTCTCGATCGATCCGTCGGGCTGGGAGATCGACGTCGACCGCGAGCCGCCCAGCCACGCCGAGATCGCGGAGCTGCGCGCGCGGCACCCCAACACCGTGTTCGCGCCCGGGGTCCTCGACGTGTGTCGGCGAGCCGACCTGGTGTACCCCCTGGTGTACAGCGACGAGGGTGAGGGTGGGTACATCCAGGCCGTGCTCGAGCTGTGCGACCTGCCCTACGTCGGGCCGAACCCGCTCGGCTGCTCGGTCTCGTTCGACAAGCTCACCGCCAAGCGGCTGTGCCGCGACAGCGGGCTGGCCACGCCCGAGTGGCGGGTGCCAGGCGCGGACGACGCGGACGCGGTCGACTTCCAGGGGCCGTGGGTGGTCAAGCCGGTCCGTGGCGGCTCGACGATCGGCGTCGCGCTGGCGAACGACCGTGACGACCTCGCTCGCGCGATCGCGTGGAGCCGCGCGTACGGCGCCGACGCGCTGGTCGAGGAGCGCATCGACGGGCGTGAGTTCAGCCTGGGTGTGATCGGTGATGATCCCCTCGCGGTCGTCGAGATCAGCACCGACCGCGAGCTGTTCGACTACGTCGCGAAGTACCAGGAGGGCAACGCCGAGGAGGTGTGCCCGGCACCGCAGACCACTGCGCACCGCGACGAGCTCCAACGGCTGGCGGTGCAGGCGCACCGCGTCCTGGCGCAGGGCTCGCACGCGGCGTCGCGCATGGACTTCCTGCAGGACGACGACGGCCATTTCTACTTCCTCGAGTGCAACGGCCTGCCGGGTATGACCGCGACGAGTCTCTTCCCGAAGTCGGCCGCGGGTTCGGGCATGAACATGTCGCAGGTGTGCGACCGCATCGTCCGGCTTGCGCACGAGGCGCGGGTCGCCTGAGGGCCCGTCTCCCCGGCCCCGGCCGGTCCGGGACAGACCTGACCGCCCTTCGTCGCACGACGCTCCGTGGCCCGTTAGCCTGATCGTCGCCTGGCGGGCGGTTCGGCGCCCGTCACGCTGCCGACGTCGGAGGAGGTGCAGCGTGGGATGGCCGGTGCGGCTCGGGAGTGATCGTCGATGACGACGGCCATCCCTACGATCGCCGGTGACGCGAGCACGGGCACGCGCGTCGCGGGGTTGCGGGTGGCGATCACCGGCATCTCGCACGAGAGCAACACCTATGCCGTCGAGGCCTCCGGCCTGACACCCGTCGACTGGTTCGACCGCTACCGCGGCGATGAGATCGTGACCCGCTATCGGGACACGGCGACCTACATCGGTGGCATGGTCGACGGGCTGGCGGCGATCGGGGCGACGGTGGTGCCGACGTTCTTCGCCATCGGTGAGCCGTCGGGGACGATCCGCGCGGACGCGTACGAGCAGCTGCGCGACGAGCTGCTGAGCCGCCTGCACGCCGTGGTGCCGGTCGACGCCGTGGCGCTCGAGCTGCACGGCGCCGGCGTGACCGAGGGCACCGAGGACCTCGAGGGCGCGCTGCTGGCCGACGTCCGAGCGCTGGTGGGGGCCGCGACGCCCATCGTCGTCACGCTGGATCTCCACGCCAACGTGACCGACCGCATGGGCCGGTTCGCCGACGCGATGCTCGGGGTGCACCTGAACCCCCACACGGACATGCACGAGCGCGGCGTCGAGGCCGCACGTCTGCTTCCTGGGCTGGTCAGCGGGCAGCTTCGTCCTGTGACGCATGTGGAGCCGCTGCCCATGCTGCTGCCCTTGACGACGACGGATGAGGGGCCTGCCGCGGACGTCAACGCGCGGTGCCGCGAGATCGAGCAGCGGCCCGGGATCCTGGACTGCACGTTCTTCCACGGCTTCCCCTACGCCGACGGTCACGACGTCGGTGCCCGCATCGTGTGCATCGCCGACGGCGACGCCGACCTCGCCCGGCGAGCGGCGCGGGAGGTCGCTGCCTACGTGTGGGAACGGCGTGAGGATTTCCGCCCGGCCGGCCTGTCGCCGGCGGCCGCAGTCGCGGCGGCGCTCGCGCTGCCCGATGGCCCGGTCGTCATCAACGACACCGCCGACAACCCCGGTGGGGGCACCATGGGCGACGACGTGCAGCTGCTGCGGGCGCTGCTCGATGCCGGCGCGACGAGGTCGTGCTTCGGCTTCATCTGCGACGCCGAGACGGTCGCCGCGGCCCACGCCGCCGGGGTCGGCGCCACCCTCGACGTCGAGCTGGGCGGCAAGAGCGACCGTCGGGCCTGGGCTCCGCTGGCGGCCAGCGCCTACGTGAAGGGCCTGACCGACGGTCGGTTCCGCCTGTCCTTCTACGCCCCCGGCCTGGAGGTCGACCTCGGCCGCACGGCGCGGTTGCAGATCGATGGGGTCGACGTGATCGTCGTGTCCCGCGTACAGCAGACCTTCGACCCGGAGGTCTTCCTCCTCCACGGTGTCGATGTCACGAGGTGCCGGGTCATCGCCCTGAAGTCAAGTCACCACTTCAGAGCCGGGTTCCGCCAGCTCGCCAGCGCGATCATCACCGCCGACACCGAGTGCGGTCTGACGACCCAGCGCATCGAGCGTCTCGGGCGACGGCCGGGCATGGCGCCGGCGTGGCCGATCGACATCGCGGCGCACTACGGCGCGATCCCGACCGTGTAGCCGGATCCACGGGCTGCCGGGACGGAGTCAGGGAGGTTCCCGATCGCCCACGCGTCCGTGCGAGCCTACGGTGGGGGCATGGAACAGATGCGGCACGAATCGCGACCCTGCGCGCACTGTGGTGGGACGATCGCCCCCGACGACACGACCTGCGCGACGTGTGGCCGGGCCTACATTCCCGAGGCGGAGCAGCAGCCGGCTCCACCGTCGGCGCCGCCGCCCGCCGCGGACCCTCCCGGTCCCCTCGTGTCGGCCCCGCAGCCCACCGTCCGTTCCGACGACGCGCGGATGTGGGCGGTGGGAGCGCACCTGAGCGCGCTCGCCGGGGTGCTGCTCGGTGGGCTGCCGGCCTTCCTGGGCCCCCTGGTGGTGTGGCTGCTGCGCCGTGACGCGGGCGACCCGTTCGCCACGGAGCACGCCCGGGAAGCGCTGAACTTCAACCTGTCGGTGATCATCTACGTCATCGCCGCGGTCGTCGTGACCATCTTCACGCTCGGGCTCGCGCTGCTCATCGTTGCGCCGGTGGCCCTGATCGCGGCGATCGGCTACCTGGTGGTGACCATCCGCGCAACGATCGCGGCCTCGCACGGCGAGGAGTACACGTACCCGTTGGCGATCCGGCTGGTGTCCTAGCTCCGGACGTTCGCGCTGTACACACGTCTAGACGCATGTACAGTACGGCGATGGGTCAGGCCGCGCCGGCGCAGGAGACACGTGAACGGCTGATCACGGCCGCGCGGACGGTGATCAGCCGCTGCGGCCTGCGCGGTGCACGCATGGAGGACATCGCCGCAGAGGCCGGCGTCAGCCGCGCGGCCGTCTACTACCACTTCAACAGCAAGGACGATCTGGCGGCCGCTCTGGTCGATGACATCTTCCGGGGCGTCACGGCAACGGTGCGCTCGGCGTTGGCCGACGGTCCCATCGAGAGCGTCATCCGCGCGACCGCCGACTTCTTCGCGCGACAGGTCACGCTGGCACGCCTGCTGATCTCCGACATGCCGACGCCCGTCGACCCCGAGCACATGATGGGACGCCACCGCGACGAGCTGCTCGGCCTCCTTCGGGAGCGCCTCCGGGTCGACATGGAGAACGGGCACATCCGCGTGTGCGACGCCGACGTGGCCGCGGCCGCGCTGGCGGGACTGATGCGCGTGACGCCGATCGAACTGATCGCGGGCGGACCCATCGATCTGACGCACGTCACCGACGAGCTGTGCTCGTTCGTCCGGCACGCCCTCGCACCGGATGACCACGGCCTGGACGAACCCCGACACACAGGACGCTGACATCGTGCGCACCTTCACGCGACTCGCCCTCGGACACCGCACCGTCACGCTGCTGGCCATCGTGCTGCTCCTGGTCGCCAGCATCAGCGCGGCGTTCGGCCTGCGCCAGGAGCTGTTCCCGTCGATCGAGCCGCCGTTCCTCGTGACCGTCGCCACCCAGCCCGGTGCGGGACCGGTGTCGGTCGTCGAGAACCTGACGGGACCGATCGAGGACGCGGTCCAGTCGACCGCGTCGCTGGAGCAGGTCGCGTCGACCAGCTATGAGGGCGTCAGCATCACGTTCGCCGAGTACACCTACGGCACCGACATCGACGAACGCGAGCGTGAGGTGCGCGACGCGCTCGCCGACGCCGACCTGCCCGACGGCGTGGAAACGCCGCAGGTGACGTCGATCACGCCCGACTCGCTGCCCATCTACTCGCTCGCCCTGACCGGCGACGACCTCAACGAGGTCACGGCGATCGCCCAGGACGAGCTGGTGCCCGAGCTCGAGGGCCTGGACGGCGTCGCCGAGGCGACGCTGAGCGGTGTGGGCTCCCAGGTCGTCGAGGTCACGCTCGATCCCCAGAAGCTCGCCGACCACGGCCTGACGCCCGACGACGTTGCGCGCGCCATCAACAACGCCGATCTGTCGGCACCGGTCGGAGCCGTCACCGACGGTGACACCACCCTGCCGGTCCGCGTCGTGGGGACCGACGTCGACGTGGCTGCGATCCGCAACCTCGAGATCGCGCCCGGTGTGGCCGCCCCGGCGGTCGGACCGGGTGCCGGTGCCGGTCAGACGGGCGCAGACGCCGCGAGCCAGGCGGACGCAGCCGCAGCGGCCCAGGCGCCACCCGGCGATCCGGCGGCGGCCGCGGCCCAGGGCGCCGTCGCTCCGGCTCCCGAGCCGGTGCAGATCAAGCAGCTCGGGGAGGTGACGACCGCCCGCGAGGACACCGAGACGATCTCCCGCCTCAACGGTCAGGAGGCGGTTTCACTCCAGATCCGCAAGGAGCAGGACGCGAACACCGTCGAGACCGTCGAACGCATCGAGGACGCGATCGAGGAGGTCGACCTGCCGTCGACCGTCGACACCGAGATCGTCGTCAACCAGGCGCCGGAGATCACCCAGGGCGTCAGTGACGTGACCCGCGATGCGGTGCTCGGCGCCATTCTGGCGCTGCTCATGATCGTCGTGTTCCTGCGCAGCTGGCGCGGCACGATCGTGGCGGGCATCTCGATCCCGCTGTCACTGATCGCTGCGCTCGGCCTCATGAAGCTGTCCGGCGTCACGATCAACATCCTGACGCTGGGTGCGCTTGCGATCGCCGCCGGCCGCGTCGTCGACGACGCGATCGTGGTGCTCGAGAACATCTACCGGCAGCTCGAACGCGGCCTTTCACTGCGCGAGGCCGTGCGCGTCGGTGCGAGCGAGGTCACCGGCGCCGTCACGTCGGCCACGCTGACCGCCGTTGCCGTGTTCGTGCCGCTGGCGTTCATCTCCGGCCTGGTCGGCGAGATCTTCATCGGCTTCGCGCTGACCACCACCTTCGCGCTGCTGGCCAGTCTGCTGGTCGCCACCAGCGTCGTGCCGGTGCTCGGCTCGCTGCTGCTGCGGCGGGCCGAGGCCGAGAAGGCCGACCCGGAGAACTCGCCACTGCGCCGGATGGTGCGCAGACCGCTGACGTGGGCCCTCGACCACCGCGCCCTGACGATCCTCATCGCAGTCGTGCTGCTGGGCGGCAGCATCGCCAGCCTCAGCCAGGTGCCGATCAACCTGTTTCCGACGGCTGACGCCGAGAACCTGGTGATCACGGTGGAGGCGGACCAGGGCACATCCCTCGAAGCGACCGGCGCGGAGGTCGAGCCGCTCGAGGACCGGCTCGAGGGCCTCGACGGCGTCGACAGCTTCACCACCGTGGTCGGCTCGTCCAGTGACGGGATCGCCGCGGCGTTCGGTGGTGGCGGCGGCGACTCGACCGCCGCGATCACCGTCGACGTCGAGGAGGGCACCGACACCTCGGGGCTGCGCGACGAGGTCAGTGCGGAGCTGGACGACCTCGGGCTGACCGGATCGGTCATCGAGCAGTCGGCCATCCCGACCGGCAGCGAGGCCGTCGTGCAGATCAGTGGCGACGACTTCGGGGCCGTCAGCGAGACCGCGTCCGAGGTCGAGGACGTGCTCGGCACGGTCGACGGCCTGACCAACCTGACCTCCAACGTGACCGAGGCGCGGCCCGAGCTGACCGTCGACATCCGTGAGGACGACGCACGAGCGTCCGGGCTGGAGGCGGCGAGCGTGGCCGGGCTGCTGGCCGGGACGCTGAACGCGTCGACCGCCACGACGCTCGACACTGACAGCGGTGAGCGCGACGTGGTCGTGCAGGTCGACCCCGAGGCCGTCGACAGCGCAGGCGAGCTGCGGGACCTGCCGTTGCCGACCGGCCAGACGCTCGGCGACATCGCCGACATCGAGGAGGCCGACAGCCCCGTGGCAATCACCCGGGCGGACGGCACCAGGTCGGCCGAGGTGAGCGCGACGATCACCGAGGTGAACATCGGCGAGGTCACCACGCAGATCAACGCCGCGCTGGAGGACGTCGACCCGCCCGAAGGGGTCGAGGTGACCCAGATCGGCAGCAACCAGGAGATCGGCGAGAGCTTCCAGGACCTGTTCGCCACGCAGGCGATCGCGGTCGGCCTCGTGTACCTGGTGCTGGTCGCGACCTTCGGCAGCCTGCTCACCCCGTTCGTCATCCTGCTGACGCTCCCGCTCGCGGCCATCGGGGCGTTCCCCGCGCTCGCGATCACGGGTCGCGAGCTCGGGCTGCCGGCGATGATAGGCCTGCTGATGCTGATCGGCATCGTGATCACCAACGCGATCGTCCTGCTCGAATTCGTCGAGCAGCGCCGCGAGGCCGGCATGGGCCTGCGCGAGGCGGTGGTCAACGGTGCCGAGACCCGCGTCCGGCCGATCCTCATGACCGCGCTGACCACGATGATCGGCCTGGTGCCCCTGGCCCTGGGCCTCAGCGAGGGCGCGCTGCTGTCGGCGTCACTGGCGACCGTCGTGATCGGCGGGCTGCTGAGCTCGACGTTGCTGACGCTCATCGTGATTCCGGTCGTGTACACGCTCCTGATGGGCGCCAGGGACCGGATGTGGCGTGGCGGTGGCGACGGCGAGCCGCGTGACCGGACGATGGCGGAACCGGCCGCGCGCGACGAGGTCGCAGCCGCGCCGGCGCCGGCGGTTGCAGCGGAGGACCACGGGCGCAGCGACGGACGGTCCGCGCCGGACCGTCCGGTGCCGGTACCCGCCGAGGACCTGACGACGATCGCGCGGTTCCCGAGCCGGGCGCAGGCCGACGCCGCGCTCGCGTACCTGGAGCGGTCCGGCGTGCGCGTCGACCACATCGTGGTCCGCAGCACGACGGCGTCGTCGCGGCCGACCCGCAGCCGGCTGACGCGCCTCGCGGTCCAGTGGCTGCGTGAGCACGAGCCCGAGCAGCTCACGCCGCCGACCGAGCCGGTGTGGGAGCTTGCCGCACCCTCCGCCTACGTCGGTGCCGCGCGCGTCGTGCTCGCCAGCAACGGGCGGGCGTTCGCGCCGTACGTGCGCACCTAGCGCCGTGCCAACGGCGCCCGGTGACCCACTGATCGACATGGCGGGCGTCACGGTGACGGTCGGCGACGCCGTGCTCCTGGACGGTGTCGACTGGCGGGTCCACCGTGGCGAGCGTTGGGTGGTCATCGGGCCCAACGGTGGAGGCAAGACCACGTTGCTGCAGCTCGCCAGCACCTACCGCTTCCCCTCCCGCGGCACGGTGCACGTGCTCGGCCACCGGCTGGGTCGTGTCGACGTCCGCGAGCTGCGTCGCGGCATCGGGTACGCCAGCGCCGAGCTCGAGCGCATCCTCGACCAGCGGCTGACCGCGCACGAGGCGGTCGTCAGCGCGCTGACGGCCACGCTGGTGCGGTGGCGGGCGGACCACGGTGCCGTGACGCATGCGCGGGCGTCGGCGCTGCTCGCGCGCCTCGGTGTTGGCGACCTGGGGGACCGGCGGCTGTCGACCCTGTCGGAGGGGGAGCGCCGGCGCGTGCAGATCGCCAGGTCCCTGATGGCACGGCCCGACCTGCTGCTGCTCGACGAGCCCGCGGCCGGCCTCGACATCGCCGGCCGCGAGCAGCTCGTCACGGTGCTCGGCGGACTCGCCGCCGACCACGAGCCGGGCGCGATCGTGTTCGTGACCCACCACGTCGAGGAGATCCCGACCGGGTTCAGCCACGCCCTGCTGCTGGCGGGCGGGGCGATCGTGGCCGCGGGACCGCTCGAGGTGACCCTGACGCCGACGACACTGTCGCGCTGCGTCGGCATGGCTGTCGACGTCGCGCGCAGCGACGGCCGCTACACGGCCCGCGCGCGCCTGGACGCGCCGTTGGCCACCCCGCCGCGATCGGCCGGTCACAGCGGCCGAAACGAGGGTGGCACGAACCAGGGTCCCGACGCTAACGTACGCGCGTGAACGGGCGATGTGACGTCGTGATCGTCGGCGGTGGATCCGCGGCCAGCGTGCTTGCCAACCGCCTCTCGGTCGACCCGGCCACGCGCGTTGTCGTGCTCGAGGCCGGGCGGACGGACTGGCTGTTCGACGTCTTCATCCACATGCCGGCTGCGCTGGCGTTCCCGATCGGCAGCCGGTTCTACGACTGGCGGTACACGTCCGAGCCCGAGCCGCACATGGGCGGGCGCCGCATCTACCACGCACGTGGCAGGGTGCTCGGCGGATCCAGCAGCATCAACGGCATGATCTTCCAGCGCGGCAATCCCATGGACTACGAGCGGTGGGCGGCCGCACCGGGGATGCAGGCGTGGGACCACGCCCACTGCCTCCCCTACTTCAACCGGATGGAACGCTGCCTGGCCGCGGACCCCGATGATCCCGTCCGTGGCCACGCCGGACCGTTGGTCCTCGAACGCGGTCCGGCGTCCGGGCCGTTGTTCGCTGCGCTGTTCGAGGCCGTCCAGCAGGCGGGCCACCCGTTGACCGACGACGTCAACGGCCTCCGCCAGGAGGGGTTCGCGGCGTTCGACCGCAACGTCCACACGGGCCGTCGCCTGTCGGCGGCACGCGCGTACCTTCACCCCGTGCGTGGCAGGCCGAACCTCGACGTCGTCACGCGCGCCACGGTCACACGGGTGCTGTTCCGGGGCACGCGGGCGACCGGCGTCGAGTACGTCCGGGGCCGGCGCACGCACCGGGTGACCGCCGACGAGGTGATCCTGTGCGGCGGCGCGATCAACTCACCGCAGCTGCTGCAGCTGTCGGGCGTCGGACCGGCCGAGCACCTGCGTGGCCTGGGCGTCGACGTCATCGCCGACCTGCCGGGCGTCGGCGCGAACCTGCAGGACCACCTCGAGGTGTACATCCAGCACGCCTGCCGCCAGCCGGTCACCATGCAGCCGTATCTGCAATGGCGCCGGCGCCCCGAGGTCGCCCTCCGCTGGCTGCTCGCCCGGTCCGGGCCCGGCGCCACGAACCACTTCGAGGCAGGCGGGTTCCTGCGCGGCAACGACGACGTCGAGTACCCCAACCTCATGTTCCACTTCCTGCCGCTGGCCGTCCGCTACGACGGATCCGCGCCCACACGGGGGCACGGCTACCAGATGCACGTGGGACCCATGTACTCCGACGCCCGGGGGTCCGTCATGATCCGCAGCACCGACCCCCGCGTTCGCCCGGCGCTGCGCTTCAACTACCTGTCGGCCCCGACGGACCGCCGCGAGTGGGTCGAGGCGGTTCGGATCACCCGCGGCATCCTGTCCCAGCCCGCGCTCGCGCCGTTCGACAGCGGCGAGCTGAGCCCGGGCCCGGGCGTCGAGACCGACGAGGAGATCTTCGCGTGGGTCGCGCGCGACGCCGAGACGGCGCTGCACCCCTCGTGCACCGCCAGGATGGGCGTGGACCCGATGGCGGTCGTGGATCCGTCGTCGATGCGCGTCCACGGGGTCGACGGCCTGCGCGTCGTCGACGCGTCGGTCATGCCCACGATCACCAACGGCAACATCTATGCGCCTGTGATGATGATCGCCGAGAGGGCGGCGGACCTGATCCGTGGTGACACGCCACTGGCGCCGGTGCGGGTCGACTTCCATCGACACCGTCGGGATCGTGCCGTGTGAAGCGGCCGGACGGAGGGCAGACGACAATGACGCAGCTGTTCATCGATGGGCGCTGGACGCCCCCGGCTGCCGGCGGGACCCGCGAGATCCGTTGCCCCGCCGACGGCACGGTCGTCGCGACGGTCGCCGAGGGCGGCAGCGACGATACGGTCGCGGCGATCGCCGCGGCGCGCGCCGCGTTCGACGAAGGGGGATGGGCCACGACGCCGGCCGTCGAGCGTGGGCAGGTGCTGCTGCACGTTGCGGATCTGCTGGACCGCGACCAGGAGACCTACGCACGCGGGGAGTCGCTCGACACGGGCAAGCGGCTGGTCGAGAGCTGCTACGACCTCGACGACGTCGCGGCGTGCTTCCGCTACTACGGCCGGCTCGCGGGCATGGAGGCCGGGCGCGTGGTGGACACCGGCATGGCCGACGTGCTCAGCCGCGTCGTCCACGAGCCGCTCGGCGTATGCGGGTTGATCACGCCGTGGAACTATCCGCTCCTGCAGGCGTCGTGGAAGGTCGCGCCGGCGCTGGCTGCCGGCAACACGTTCGTGCTCAAACCCAGTGAGCTGACGCCATCGACCGCGCTGCTGCTGATGGACACGCTGGCCGAGGCGGGCGTGCCTGACGGCGTCGCGAACCTGGTGCTGGGTGCCGGCGCCGAGGTCGGTGCGCCGCTCGCGGCCCATCCCGACGTCGACCTCGTGTCGTTCACCGGCGGGCTCGAGATCGGGCGCGCGATCATGGCCGCGGCCGCGGCGACCGTCAAGAACGTTGCCCTTGAGCTCGGCGGCAAGAACCCGAACGTCGTGTTCGCCGACGCCGACCTCGAGACGGCGACCGACTACGCCCTGACCGCCGTGTTCCTGCACTCGGGGCAGGTCTGCTCGGCCGGGGCGCGGCTGATCATCGACGACGCCGTGCACGACGAGGTCGTCGACGAGATCGTCCGCCGGGCCGCACGCATACGGCTCGGGGGGCCGTTCGACGACAACGCCGAGACGGGCCCGCTGATCTCCGCGGCGCACCTGGCCAAGGTCGACGCCTACGTCGCCCGCGGCGTAGCGGAGGGCGCCACGTTGCGGTGCGGGGGCAGCCGCCCCGACGACGACGCGTTGGCCGACGGCCACTACTACCTGCCCACCGTGCTCGACGACTGCACCCAGGACATGTCGGTCGTGCACGACGAGTCGTTCGGTCCCGTGCTCACTGTGGAGCGCTTCAGCGGCGAGGACGACGCGGTGCGCATCGCCAACGACACCGACTACGGACTCGCCGGGGCGGTGTGGACGAGCGACGCCGGCCGCGCCCAGCGCGTCGCGGGACGGCTGCGGCACGGCACCATCTGGATCAACGACTACCACCCGTACGTGCCCCAGGCGGAGTGGGGCGGCT
>DATHVN010000204.1 GCA_035461305.1 Euzebyales bacterium
GGTGGACGCCCTGCTCGACCGCGGTCAGCTCGAGATGGCGGCGATCACCTACCTGCGCGGCCGGTCCATCACCGACGAGTACGTGATCGTCGACGAGGCGCAGAACCTCGAGCTGCCGACGCTGAAGGTGATCCTGACGCGTATGGCGGCGGGATCCAAGGTGGTGTTCTGCGGCGACCTGTCCCAGGTTGACAACCCCTACATCTCGCCGTACGGCGGGCTGGCGGCGCTGATCGAGAAGATGAAGGGCTCGGAGCTGTTCGGGCACGTCACCATGAGCAAGGGCGTCCGTTCGCCACTCGCGGAGCTCGCCGCCACCGCATTCTGAGGGCTGTCTCGGACCGGTCGTGCACCCCAGGGCGTAGCTGCGACCGGATGCCGAGAGACCGGGAGAGTGACCCTACGGCCGCACGAGGCGGTCAGACCCGCAGCAGCTCTACGCCGAGCGCGCGGAACTCGGTGGCGGCGCGGTCGTCGAGCCCGGTGTCGGTGATCATGACGTCGATCTGCTCGATGTCGCCGAAGCGGACGAAGTGGCGCTGGCCGACCTTGCTGGAGTCGGCGAGCAGGACCACCCGTGACCCCGCGCGGATCATCGCCCGCTTGATCTCCGCCTCGGCGACGTCCGGGGTCGTCAGCCCGTGCTCGGTCGAGATGCCGTTGGTGGCGATGAATGCCACGTCGACGTGGAGCTCGGCGAGCACCCGCTGCGTCCACACGTCGACCTGTGCCAGCGTGCGGGGTCGCAGCCGGCCGCCGGGCATGAGCACGGTGATGGTGGGCCGGGTCACCAGCAACTGCGCGAGCGGGAGGGAGTTCGTCGTGACGACCAGCTCGCGGTCCGAGGGGAAGGCCCTGACCAGTCGCGCCGTTGTCGTCCCCGCGTCGATCAGGACGGTGCCTTCCTCCGGCAGCAGGTCCACGGCGGCGCCGCCGATCCGTTCCTTCTCGGCACGGTGCAGCGCCATCCGCTCCTCGTAGTCGAGCTCGAAGCCGAGCCGCTCGATCGGCAGCGCGCCGCCGTGGACCCGCCGGACCTGGCCCTGGCGCTCCAGCCGCGTCAGATCACGTCGCACCGTCTCGGTCGTGACCCCGAAGTGCTCAGCGAGCGCGGCCACCTCGACACGCCCGTCGCGGATGGCACGCCGCACGATCTCACGCTGGCGTTCGGGCGCGTACACCTGCACAGCCTCCGTGATCGTCGGACCCGTCGGAAGGAGTATCCCACCGGTCGACGGCCAGAATAGGTCTTGCGCAACACCTGGACGTTGTTTTATGTTGCCGTGAGTGGGTGTTGGTTTGACTTTGTTCATGTTGGTTCGGGTGGAACCGCCGCGGAGTCGCATTCGTCGGGCGGCCCGCTTCCGCGCGAGCCGCGTGGACGACGACCGGTCGGCCGGATCGAGGGTTGAAGGAGGCCACCAGCATGAGCACGCCTGATGTAGCACCGTCCCTACCCGCGGGCGGCGGATGGAAGGCACGAGTCCAGCACGTCGGCGGCAACCTCGCCGCCATGGTGATGCCCAACATCGGGGCCTTCATCGCCTGGGGGCTGATCACCGCGATGTTCATCCCGGAGGGATGGATCCCGAACGCGCCCATCGCCGACGCGATGGTCGGTCCGATGATCACGTTCATGCTGCCGCTGCTGATCGCGTACAGCGGCGGGAGGTTGGTCCACGACCAGCGGGGTGCCGTCATCGCCGTCATCGCGACCATGGGTGTGATCGTCGGCACGGACGTCCCCCAGTTCCTGGGCGCCATGATCATGGGGCCGCTCGCGGCGTACGTGCTGAAGGTCCTCGACCAGTGGATCGAGCCCAGGATCAGGATGGGCTTCGAGATGCTGGTCAACAACTTCTCCCAGGGCATCCTCGGCGTCGTGATGGCTGTCGTCGGCTACTACGCCATCGGTCCGGTCGTGCAGAGCCTCACGACGGTGCTCGGCAACGGCGTGGACGTCCTCGTCACCAACCGGTTGCTACCGCTGGCATCGGTGATCGTCGAGCCGGCGAAGATCCTGTTCCTCAACAACGCGATCAACCACGGTGTCCTGGCCCCGCTCGGCGTCGAGCAGGCTGCCGAGACCGGCAAGTCGATCCTGTTCATGATCGAGACGAACCCCGGACCGGGTCTGGGCATCCTGCTGGCGTTCTGGGTCGCCGGCCCCAGGGAGGTCCGCCCCACCGTCCCCGGCGCCGTGATCATCCAGTTCTTCGGCGGCATCCACGAGATGTACTTCCCGTACGTGCTGATGCGGCCTGCCACCGTGGTGGCCGCCATCCTCGGTGGCGCGTCCGGCGTGCTGACGTTCCTGCTCACCGACACCGGTCTGGTCGCGACGCCTGCGCCCGGCAGCATCTTCGCCTACATCGCCGTCACGCCGCGGGGCAACTTCCTCGGCATGTTCCTCGGGGTCGCGGTCGCGGCGGCCGTTTCGTTCGTCAGCGCCGCGTTCATCCTCAGGGTCACGGGCGAGAGGACGGCGATGGACGTCGACGAGGCACGGGAGCAGTCCCGCGCCATGAAGGCACGCCCACAGGAGGCATGACATGGCAGCTGTGAAGGGTTCCCAGGTCAAGAAGGTCGTCATCGCCTGCGAGGCCGGCATGGGGTCGAGCGTGCTGCTCGTGACGCAGTTGAAGAAGCGGCTCGGCAGCTACGGCATCACGGTGAACCACTCGCCGGTGAACCAGATCCCCGACGACGCCGACGTCGTGCTGTGCCACCAGGGCCTGTCGTCCCGGGCGCGCCAGAAGGTCGGCGAGACGCCCGTGCTGGCCTTCAACTCCTACCTGGGCGACCCGGTCTTCGACCGGCTCGAGGAGGCGGTCAAGAATGACGACGCCATCGAAGGCTGAGGCGGCCGACCAGGACCTGCTCACCCGTGAGACGGTGCGGCTGAGCGTCGTCGCGAGGGACCGCGCCGACGCCATCGACCAGGCCGGTCGCGTGCTGCTCGAGATCGGTGCCATCGAACAGGCCTACGTGGACGCCATGCACGAGCGCGAGGCCGTGATGTCGTCATACATGGGCGAGGGCTTCGCCCTGCCCCACGGCACCGACGAGAGCCGCAGGCACGTCAACCGGGCCGCGGTCGCCTTCCTGCAGTTCTCCGAACCCGTGCTGTGGGAGGACGACGAGGAGGCGCTGGCTGCGCTCGCCGTCGCGGCGACCTCCGACGAGCACGTCGGCATCCTCGCGACGCTCGCGCGGGTGCTGGTCGACGAGGACAAGGCGGAGCGCCTGCGGACGACCGCCGACGTCGACGAGGTGCTCGAACTGCTCGCACCCACCGTCGAGGAGGAGATCGGGTGAAGGTCGCACGCTTCTACGAACCGGGTGATCTGCGGGTCGAGGAGGCGGAGCGACCGACGCCGGCGGCCGATGAGCTGCTGCTGCGTGTGCACGCCTGCGCGACCTGCGGCACCGACGTCAAGATCTTCCATTACGGCCACCGCAACCTGAAAACGCTGCCACGCGTGATCGGCCACGAGATCGCGGGCGAGGTCGTCGAGGTCGGCAGTGACGACCTCGGCTGGCAGGTCGGCGACCGTGTGCAGTGCATCGCCTTCGTGCCGTGTGGACGCTGCTTCCAGTGCACGCGTCGGGCGATGACCGTCTGCGACAACGCGACGTCGGTCGGGTACGACTACGACGGTGGGTTCGCCGAGTACATGATCGTCCCCGAGAACGTGCTGCGCGTCGACGGGCTGAATCAGATACCTGGAGGACTGGAGTACCACGTCGCCGCGGCGACCGAGCCGCTGGCGTGTGCCCTCAACGCCCAGGAGCAGGTCGACGTCGGCAGGTACGGCGATGAAACCGTTGTCGTCTTCGGATCCGGTCCGATAGGGTGCATGCACGTCATGCTGGCCAGAGCGAAGGGTGCCGAGCGGGTGTTCATGGTCGAGATCAACGCCGACCGGCTGAAGCTCGCCAGCGACCTCGTCGACCTCGACGCCACGGTGGACGCCAGCGCGCAGGATCCGGTCGGGGCCATCCGTGACCTGACCGGCGGGCGCGGCGCCGACGTCAGCATCGTCGCGGCGGGGTCGGGCGTGGCGCAGCAGCAGGCGATCGGCATGGCCGCGCCGCGCGGTCGGATCAGCCTGTTCGGCGGCCTGCCCAAGGACAACTCCGAGGTCACGATCGATGCCAACGTCGTGCACTACTCGGAGCTGACGGTCGCCGGCCCCGCCGGTCCACGCCCACCCACAACAAGCAGGCGCTCGAGATGATCGGCAGCGGGGCAGTCCGGCTCGACGAGCTGATCACCGACAGGCTCCCGCTCGACCGGGTCCACGACGCGCTGACAGCGGTCGAGAGCGGGACCAGCATCAAGGTCGTGATCGAACCGTGATCGTCACCTGCACCCCGAACCCCAGCCTCGACCGGACCATCGAGATCGACGAGCTGCTGCGGGGTGAGGTGCAGCGGATGCGTTCCGTCTCCGTGCAGCCCGGAGGCAAGGGGATCAACGTGGCACGGGCACTCCACGCCAACGGCCACGACGTGCGGGCGATCGCGCCGCTCGGCGGTGCCGAGGGCGAGCTGTTCGCCCGGCTGGTCCAGCACGCGGGAGTGCCGTTCACGCCAGTGGAGGTCGACCAGGCCATCCGCGTCAACATCACGTTGGCGGAGGCCGACGGCACCACCACGAAGCTCAACGACCGCGGCCCGACCCTCGACGAGGCCCCGCGTCGCCGTCTGCTCGACGCGACGCTCGACGCAGCCGTCGGTGCGCGCTGGCTCGCTGCGTGCGGGAGCCTGCCGCCGGGCGCCGGCGACGATCTGTACGCCGACCTGGTCACCCGCGCCCGCGCGGCCGACCGGCGGGTTGCCGTGGACACCAGCGGCCCCGCGCTCGCCGCCGTGATCGACGCCGGGCCGGACCTGATCAAGCCGAACCACCACGAGCTCGCGGAGCTGGTCGGCGACGAGCTCAAGACCTTCGGCGACGTCGTCGACGCCGCTCGCCGCGTCATCGATCGCGGGGTGGTGTCGGTGCTGATCAGCCTCGGGGGTGACGGCGCCCTGCTCGTGACCGGCGATGCGGTGTGGTTCGGTGAGAGCGAACCCGTCGCGGTCCGCAGCACGGTCGGTGCCGGGGACTCCCTGCTGGCCGGGTTCCTCGCGGCCGGTGGCGACGGGCCGGAGTCGCTGACGACCGGCATCGCATGGGCGACCGCAGCCGTGTCGCTCCCTGGAAGCACGATGCCTTCCCCCGACGATTTGGCCTTGGATGCAACCCATGTCGGAGATACGTTCGATCCAGACCGCCCACTCGAGGGAGACTGAGCCATGGACCTGACGATCGACGATGTGATCACCCCCGACCTGATCATCCTCGATCTCGAAGCGACCGAACGGGACGCGGCGATCGCCGAGATGGCCGACCGGCTGGTCGCCCAGGGCCGGGTCAGTGACCGCGACACCTACGTCAACGACGTGCTCGAACGCGAGCGTGAGGGCGGCGGCACCGGCATGGAGATGGGCGTCGCCATCCCCCACGCCAAGTCGGAGGCCGTCACCAACGCCAGCGTCGCCTTCGCACGGACCAATCCCGGCATCGACTTCGGGGGTGATTCCGAGCAACCCTCGACGCTGGTCTTTCTGATCGCGGCCCCCGTCGGCGGCGACGACCTGCACATCCGGCTGCTGTCGCGGCTGTCGCGCCGTCTGATCCACGAAAGCTTCCGTCAGAAGCTGTACGACGCCTCGTCCTCGGACGAGGTCATGGAGACACTCCGCGAGGAGGTGACGCTGTGAAGTTCGTCGCTGTCACCGCATGCCCGACAGGAATCGCCCACACGTACATGGCCGCCGAGGCCCTCGAGGAGGAGGCGCGCAAGCGCGGCCACGAGATCGCCGTCGAGACCCAGGGGTCCGCAGGCTCCGAGAAGGTCGATGACGCCGCCATCTCCGGTGCGGTGGGTGTCATCTACGCGGTCGACACCAACGTCGACGGCCGGGATCGCTTCAGCCACCTGCCGTCCGTCGAGGTGACACCGGGAGAGGCGATCAACCACGCCGCCCGCGTGTTCGACCGTGCGGAGCAGGCTGTCGAGGAGGGCGTCCCGGAGGCACCCGCCGAGACTGCCGCCAGCGGCGCGGGAGGGGGTGGCGCCGCCGCAGCGGCCACCGGCGGCGGAGGCGACGGACCGGGACGCGCGAGCAGGGGCGGCGTGGTCCGCCAGTGGCTGATGACCGGCGTCAGCTACATGCTGCCGTTCGTGACCGCGGGTGGGATCCTGATCGCGTTGGCGTTCCTGGTCGGCGACACCGTCACGGTCGTCGACGAGAACGTCTACGAGCAGTTCAGCTGGGGCGCGCTGTTCTTCAAGATCGGCGGCACCGCGTTCTCGATGATCGGTCCGATCCTGGCCGGCTTCATCGCCTATGCCATGGCGGACCGGCCCGGCATCACCCCCGGCGTCGTCGCGGGGCTGATCGCCAACGAGATCGGCGCGGGCTTCCTCGGCGCGATCATCGGCGGCCTGCTTGCCGGCGCGGTCGTCATTGGACTCAAGCGCGTGCCGTTCCCGAGGTCGCTGCGCAGCCTGCTGCCGGTGCTGTTCTATCCCCTGATCGCGACGTTCGTCGTCGGCACGGCGATGATCCTCGTCATCGGCGAGCCCATCGCGGCCGCGACCGAGGTGCTGACCGCGTGGCTCGAGGGGATGGGCACGGCGAACGCGATCGTGCTCGGCGTCATACTCGGGTTGATGATGGCGTTCGACATGGGCGGCCCCGTCAACAAGGTCGCCTACTTCTTCGGCGTCGGCCTGATCGCCGAGGGGGTGCTCGCGCCCATGGCCGCGGTGATGGCCGCCGGCATGACGCCGCCGCTCGGTCTCGCCCTGGCCACCGTGATCCAGAAGCGGCTGTTCGACGTCCAGGAGCAGGAGGCCGGCAAGGCTGCGTGGGTGATGGGCGCGTCGTTCATCACCGAGGGTGCCATCCCGTTCGCCGCGGCCGATCCGATCCGGGTCATCCCTGCACTGATGCTGGGATCGGCGGTCACGGGCGGGTTGTCGATGGCGTTCGACGCGACCTTGCGCGCACCGCATGGCGGCATCTTCGTGTTCGGCCTCGTGGGCAACTGGCCGCTGTACATCCTGGCGATCGCGATCGGCACGGTCGTCACCGCCGTGGGCGTGATCGCGCTCAAGCAGTTCCATCGCCGAGCCGAGACCGTCGAGGCGACCGCCACGACCACGGAGGCTGCCAGTGCCTAGCCAGACCGTCATCCTGCACAACGAGACCGGGCTGCACGCCCGCCCTGCCCGGGTCTTCTCCAAGAAGGCCAAGGAGTTCGACTGCGACGTCAGTGTCGCCAAGACCAATGGCGAGGCGGACCCTGTGAACGCCAAATCAACCCTGTCGGTCCTCACGCTGGACTGCCATCAGGGTGACGAGATCGAGATCATCACGGAGGGCGAGAACGCCGACGAGGCCTTGTCGACACTGGTCGAACTGGTCGAGAGCGGCCTGGGGGAGTAGCGGCCGTGAGCACCACACTGCAGGGCCGGGCGTCGTCGCCGGGCGTCGCGCTCGCGGGCGCGTTCGTCATCCGCAGGGTCGAGGTCGACACCGCGGCCGCGGCCGCGGGGTCCCCCGACGAGGAGAAGCAGCGCGTCGACGCGGCACTGGAGCAGGTCGAGAGCGCGCTGATCGAGCTTGCCGAGACGAAGCGTGAGACGCTCGGTGACGAGGCCGACATCTTCCTCGCGCACGCCGACTTCGCGGGCGATCCGGAGATCGCGGACATGGTCCACGACGCGATCGACGAGGGGTCGAGCGCCCCGGTTGCCGTCACCGCAGCGTTCGACTCGTTCCGCGCGCTGCTCGAGAAGTCCGGTGACGAGTACATGGCGGGACGGGCCGCCGACATCGACGACGTACGGGACCAGGTG
>DATHVN010000205.1 GCA_035461305.1 Euzebyales bacterium
CCAGCATCCTGCCGGCGACGTCGGCGTTCGCACCGTCGGGCACGGCGCTGATCATGACCTGGTCCAGGTCGTAGTCGGACGCACCGGCGTGGACCTCCTCGGCCAACCGCTCACGACGCTCGGGATCGTCGAAGATCGCCAGCATGCCCTCGAGCCCGTGCTCTCGCGCCCACGCGGGCAGCAGATTCGACAACGTCGTGCTGGCGGCGACGTACGGGTACTGGTCGGCCGTGACGTCGAGGCCGGACGCTCGCGCCTCGTCGATCATGGCGAGCGTCCGCTCGACGATACCCCAGTTGTCCCTGCCCATCGCCTTGTGGTGCGACAGCTGGACCTCGGTGCCCGCCCGGAGCCCGATTTCCAGCGCCTCGGCCACGGCGTCGACGGACCCGTCGCCCTCACTGCGGATGTGGGAGACGTAGAAGCGCCCGTGCGCCGCGGCAGCGTGGGCCAGCGCGACGATCTCGTCGGTGTCGGCGTGCGACCCCGGAGCGTAGACCAACCCGGTCGACAACCCGGCCGCGCCGGAGCGAAGGGCGTCGTCGACGTGCCCACGCATGCGGTTCAGCTCGTCGGCCCGTGGCACCCGGGCCTCGAAGCCCAGCACGGCGATGCGCACCGCGCCATGCCCGACCAGCTGGGCCAGGTTGCAGGGCAGCGGCAGCGTCGCGATGTGTGCCAGGTAGCCCTCGGCGTCGGACCAGTCCCACGACAGGCCCGCGTCGATGAACGCCGTGAGCTCGCGCAGATCGTCCGCGCGGCCGGCGGCAATCGGGAACGGCGAGAACCCACAGTTGCCACCGACGAGCGTCGTGACGCCCTGACGCATCATCGCCGCGGCACGCGGGTACCGCGGCAGGGTGAAGTCGACGTGGGTGTGCAGGTCGATGAAGCCGGGCGCGAGCACCAGGCCTGCGAGATCGACCGTGCGGGCGGCCGGGGCGTCGGCATCATCGCCGACCGTGACGATCCGGCCGTCGGCGACCGCGACGTCCGCGCGCCCCCCTGGCGCACCGGTGCCGTCGACGACCATCGCCCCCGTCAGCCGCAGGTCGTTCATGCCGTGGCACTCGACGACGCGGATCGCAACGCCAGGCGGCTCGGCTACGCCAGTGAGCTGCCGCTGATGTACTCCTGCATGCTCTGCTTCTGCAGGGTGAGCTCGTCGATCTGTGCCTTCACGACGTCGCCTATCGACACGATGCCGACGAGCCGGCCGCCCTCGACCACAGGCAGGTGCCGACCCCGGTGGGTGGTCATGGTCTCCATGACGGCGTCGCTGGTCGCGTCCAGCGCGCAGGTGCGCACGTCGGCGGTCATGACGTCGCCGACCTTCGAGCGCAGCGTGGCCTCACCGTCGCGGGCGAGGCGGCGGACGATGTCGCGCTCGCTGATGATTCCGTCGACGGTGTCGCCGGTCGCCGACACGACCAGCGCCCCCACGTCGTGTTCGGCCAGTGCACGCAACGCCTGGATCACCGTCGCGTCGTGGCGGATCGTAGCGACGTCGGCACCCTTGCGGTCGAGGATGACCGAGACGCGGACACTCATGGTGGGGCCTCCCGTTCGCGTGCTGCTGCCTGCACCATGCATCATCGCCCGACGCGCCCGCGAATGGAAGCCATCATGCGCGGCAGGGTGGACGACGCCGATGGTCAGAACGAACGCGGCAGGTCGAGCACGTGCTCTGCGAGGTACGACAGAATGAGGTTCGTCGAGATCGGCGCGACCTGGTACAGCCGCGTCTCACGGAACTTGCGCTCGATGTCGTACTCGGCGTCGACGCCGTAGCCCCCGAACGTCTGGACCGCCATGTTCGCCGCCTCCCACGAGGCGTCGGCAGCCAGCAGCTTGGCCATGTTCGCCTCGGCACCGCACGGCGAGCCCGTGTCGAACAGCTCTGCGGCGCGTCCGACCATGAGCGCCGCTGCCTCGATGTGGGCGTACGCGGACGCGATCGGGAACGCGACACCCTGGTTCTGGCCGATCGGACGCCCGAAGACCCGCCGGTCCCGCGCCCTGACGGTTGCGCGGTCGACGAAGAAGCGACCATCGCCCAGGCACTCCGCGGCGATCAGGATCCGTTCGGCGTTCATGCCGTCGAGGATGAGACGGAAGCCCTGTCCCTCCTCGCCGATCAGGTTCGCGGCCGGCACGACGACGTCGCGGAGCACCAACTCGTTCGTGAGGTTGTTCATCATCACGCGCCGGCGCCTGACCTCAAGTCCGCGCGCCTCGCGCAGGTCGACGAGGAACACCGACAGGCCGTCGGAGCGTCGCTCGACCTCCTCGGCGGGCGTCGTGCGCGCGAGCAGGATCATCAGGTCGGAGTACTGGACACGCGAAATGTAGATCTTGTTGCCGTTGATCACGTAGTGGTCGCCGCGCCGCTCGGCGAAGGTCGTGATCTGGGTGGTGTCGGTCCCGGCGTCGGGCTCGGTGACGCCGAACGCCTGCAGCCGCAGCTCGCCGCTGGCGATCGCCGGCAGGTACGCCTGCTTCTGCGCCTCCGAGCCGTGGCGCAGCAGCGTGCCCATGACGTACATCTGCGCATGCGCGGCGTTGGCGTTGCCGCCCGAGCGGTTGACCTCCTCGAGGATCGCACACGCCGCGCGCAGGTCCAGGCCCATGCCGCCGTACGCCGTCGGGATCAACGCCGCGAGGTACCCGGCGCGGGTCATGGCGGCGACGAACGCCACCGGATACGCCTGCTCCGCGTCCAGGTCCCGCCAGTACCGGTCGCCGAACGTCGCACACAGCTCGCGGACGCCGGCACGCAGATCGTCGAGGTGACCCGCCCCCACCGTCACGGTCCCGTGTCCAGGTCGGGGGTCGGTCGGGACGGGCCGTGGCCGTGGCGGTAGACCATGATCGTCCGCTCGAACGTGACGACGGGTGTGCCGCGTTGGTTGTAGCCGGTGGTGGACACCGTGACGATTCCGACATCCGCCCGAGAGCGTGAGGGACGCACCGCAATCACCTCGGACTGCGAGTAGATCGTGTCGCCCTCGAACACCGGCGCAGGCAGGCGCACCTTGTCCCACCCCAGGTTCGCCATCGCGTTCTGGGACACGTCCGTCACGCTCTGGCCGGTGACGAGCGCGACGGTGAAGGTGGAGTCGACCAGTGGACGTTCGAAGGAGGTCTGGGCCGCGTAGTGGTGGTCGAAGTGGATCGGGTTCGTGTTCTGCGTCAGCAGCGTGAACCACGCGTTGTCGGTCGAGGTGATCGTGCGGCCCAGCGGGTGGCGGTAGACGTCGCCGACCGCGAAGTCCTCGAAGAACCTTCCCTGCCAGCCGTCACGCACCGTCATCCTCATCGCCTCCTGCGTGTGGGGTCCGCAGGGTAGACAATGCCATCCCGCGGTGACGCGCTCGTGTCGCCGCAGGACCGAGCCAATCGGTGGGCGATGCCAGGCGGGACGGTCGGTACAGCGCAGGGCCCGCTGCGTCCCTCCGTGAGCGGCCGTTTCTGGACCTGTGAATCGCCGCGCTGGCGTCAAACATCGGCACGTGGATGCAGAACGTCGGCGCGGGCTGGTCCATGGCCTCGCTCACGGACTCGCCGCTGATCGTGCCGCTGGTCCGTCCGCGACGTACCTGCCGGTCGTGCTGGTCGGCATGTTCGCCGGAGCGCTCGCCGACGTGGTCGACCGTCGGCGTCTGCTGCTGACGACCCAGGCGTGGATGATGCTGGCCGCGGCGGGACCGGCGATGGCCACGTTGACGGGCGTGGTCACGCCCCCGGTGCTGCTCGGCCTGATGTTCGTGTTCTGCATCGGCTTCGCCTTCACTGGGCCGGCCTCGAAGGCGGTCATCGATGATCTGGTGCCCGCGGCGCAGCTGGCGGTGGCGATTGCGCTCAACCGCGTCGTGGTCAACGTCGGCAGGGCCGCCGGCCCGGCCCTGGCCGGCGTCCTCATCGCGGCCGCCGGACCCGGCGCGGTCTTCGCCATCAATGCCGTGTCGTTCGTCGGTGCGCTCGTGGTCCTGGCCCGCTGGCGGCGGCCCACACCGCCGCCGCCGGGACCGCGGGAGAACGTCAGCGAAGCCGTCGCCGCCGGCGTGAGGTTCGTGCGCTTCACACCCACATGGTGGGCGACCCCGACCACGCCACCGATGTCGAGATCACGTTCGGCGCACGCGACGACGCGACCCTCGTCACCATCGTGGGTGCGGTTGGCAGCGCCTCGGTGCGGCGGGGCCGCAGATGCGCGAGCGCAACCAGCGCGGCTGGAGCGGCCTGCTGGCCCACTACCGCGCTGCCGTCGCCGCATGGGGTCTAGCGCGTCGCCGCCAGCGCCAGGCTCAGACCGAGCCACGCACCCACTGTTCGATGCCCTCAGCCACGAACTGCACGGCGATCGCAGCCGCCAGCAGACCCATGACCTGAGTCACGAGGTTGATACCGTTGGTGCGCAGCACCCGTGCCAGCAGTGACGAGTACCGCAGCGCCAGGTACACGACGGCGAGCACGGCGACCAGGGCCAGCGCCACCGTGATCTGCCCGGCGAGACCGGGCGCCTGCTCCATCGCGAGCATCGTGGTCGCGATCGCACCCGGCCCCGCCAGCAGTGGCGTGCCGAGCGGCACGAACGCGATGTTGCCGGTGTCCCCCGGTCGCGGCCCGCCATCGTGCGGGCGCAGCAGGTCGAGCGCGATGAGCGCGAGCAGCAGACCACCAGCCACCTGCAGCGCAGGCAGACCGATGCCCAGCGCCGCGAGGATCTGACGGCCGACCAGGGCGAACACGCCGATCAGCCCCCCAGCCACGAGCGTGGCCTGCAGGGCCGAGTGGCGCTGCTGCGCGGTCGTCTGGTCGGAGGTCAGCGCCAGGAAGATGGGCACGTTGCCGATCGGGTCGATCACGACGATGAGCACGATGAAGGCCTCGAACGCCGGCCTCAGATCGGGCATTGTTGCGGTTCCTCTGATGACGGCGACGGACCGGCCGCCGCCGATGACCTCAGGCGACGTAGCCGTGGCCGCCGTCGTCGCGCACGATGTCGCCGCCGGCGCGCGCCCACGCCTGCATGCCACCTGCGAGGTTGACGACGTCCAGACCCGCTCTCCGCAGGAACTGCGTGGCCTGCCCCGACCGCGCACCGGAGCGGCAGACCGCGACGACGGGTCGGTCCGGCGGCACTTCGCCGGAGCGGTGCGTCAGCTGATCGAGCGGGATGTGCCGGGCGACAGGTACGTGCCCGGCCCGCCATTCATCCTCGCGGCGGACGTCGAGCAGCACCGCGCCCTCGTCCAGCAGCTGCCGGGCCTCGGTCACATCGACCGACGGGACACGTCTGAACACGCCTGCCTCCTGGGTCGCCTCGATCCGGACACGGTACTGCGAACGGCCACCGCGTGACGTCGCGGCGGTCCGCGCGCCCGTGACCCGCGCTCAACGGCGAGCGGTGGACTCCAGCCGATCAGCGAGCCACGCGGGGATGAACGACGTCAGTGAGCACCATCCAGGATCGAGCGCGTCCCAGCCGGGGCCGACCTGCAACGTCGCGAGTGACGCGGCCGACATGCGTACCTGCGCGCCAGTGAGCATCCCGACCAGACCGGAGCACCACGGCTCGTGGCCGACCAGCAGCACCGACGTACCGTCACCGGCCTCGCTGGCCAGCACCTGCAACACGTCGGTGGGATCACCGCCGTACAGCACGTCGACTGGCACGACATCGGCATGCCAGTCCCCGGCCCGCATCGCCTCGTCGAGCGTCTCGCGCGTTCGTCGAGCGGTGGAAACGAGGACGCGGTCCGGCACGCCCGCCACGGCGAGCACACGGCCGACCGCGCGGGCACTCGCGGCGCCGTCGGCGGTCAGCGCGCGGTCGTGGTCGCGGGCGGCGAACGACTGCGCCTGGGCGTGACGCAGCACCTGCAGGGTGGCCATGGCCGTACCGTAGCGTCGGCGGCACGTCTCAGCGGACGCGCTCGACGACCTCACCGGCCAGTTGTCGGTCGTCGCGTCGCAGCGTGGACGAGCGCCTACTCCGTGCCAGACGCGGTGACGTGCGTGATCTCGACACTTCCAAACGCGCCGAGCGTGCGGATCTGCACCGTCGGAGTGTCAGCGGCGGCGGCCGCGCACGCCGGCCCGCACGAGGTCGAGCCGAACACGACCACGCCGTCACGGTCCACGTTGACACCTTCCGGGACCTGGATGTCGACCGAGCCGAAGGCGACCAGCGCGCCGATGCTCACATCGCCGGCCTCGAGCTCGACGGCCGACACCGTCTGGCTGTCACTGCCGAACACAGCGCCCGCGACGTCGTCGGCCGACAAACCCAGCCGAGCGGCAGTGCGAGCGCGATGGCCGCCAGTGCGCCGACGGCCCACCGCCGCACGCCGGCCAGCCGCGATCGCCGCCGCTCACGTCGCACGGCGGCCACATCCGGCCCCCGCAGCGGCACGCGATCGGCGAACGCCCCCCGCCCGTCGGACGGCACGAAGCGCTCGCGTGGCTCGGGATGGCGCACCGTGATCTGGCCCATCAACGCGAGGCCCTCGACCCGCACGACCGGGGCACCGGGAACCACCGCATCGTCGACCTCGACGACCCGGTCGCCCATGACCGCGACGCCCCTAATGTTGACGGCGACCCCTTCGGGCACGACGATGACGACCTCTCCCAGCACCGCGAACGCGCTGATCACCAGCTCGTCGTCCTCGAACTCCACGCCTTGCAGATCGATGACGGCCTCGCCCATGAGAGCCACGGCCGTGGTCGAGTCCTGCGGCTGCCAGCGGCCCCGCGTCTCGGCGCTGCTCAGGATCGCGTACGCCGAGCCTCCCCTGCGTGCCGGCTGCGCGTGGCCCCGCTGTGCCGTACGTGCACGGGGCTCACGGTCGACGGGTAGACCGGCGACCGCAGCGTGCAGATCACCGCGCGTGCGAGCCTCGAGCAGCAGCCGCATCCGGTCGCCGAACTCCTCGAGTGACAGGACCTCGTCGGCGACCGCATGACGCAGCCGTGCCTCCGCGGCGTCCCGCTCCTCCGAGGTGATCAGGAAGTCAGCGTGGCTGTCGCCGGCCGTCCGCGCCGGTCCCACGTGCGGAGGTGGCACGGCAGGCGGTGACACGGACGCCGAGCCGCCGGCCGGTGCGCGGTCCACGCCGCGCTCATCCGACGCGGGCTGTGCCTTGCCGGCGCCCCGCTCGGGTCCGGGCGCCGCCGCGGAGGAGCTGCCGCTCATGGCCCGATGATAGGGGGCGTCGGGCTGATCGGCGAAGCGGTGCCGGCTATCGCGCCGTCCAGCCGCCGTCGACCACCAGGGAGCTTCCGTTCATGAACGACGCCGCCGGCGAGCACAGGAACACAGCGAGCTCCCCGACCTCGTCCGGCTCGATCAGACGCTTGATCGCCGGCTCGGTCAGCATGATCTCCTCGACCACGCGGTCCTCGCTGATCCCATGGGTCGCTGCCTGATCGGCAATCTGGTTCTCGACCAGGGGCGTGCGGACGTAAGCGGGGCAGATGCAGTTCGACGTGACGCCGTGCTCGCCGCCTTCGAGCGCGAGGACCTTCGACAGCCCCTCGAGCCCGTGCTTGGCCGACACGTACGCCGACTTGTAGGGCGACGCCCGCAGGCCGTGGGCTGACGAGATGTTGACGATGCGTCCCCACCCCGCCCCGTACATGTGCGGCAGCGTGTGGCGGGCGAGCCGGAACGGTGCCTCGACCATCAGCGTCCAGATCAGGCGGAACCGCTCGGGCGGGAACTCCTGGACCGGCGCGACGTGCTGGACGCCCGCATTGTTGACCAGGATGTCGACCTGCGCCGGCAACGCGTCGGCGGCGTCGGGGTCGGTCAGGTCCACAACGACCGCCCGTCCGCCGACCGCGTCGGCGGCTCGCTTGGCGCCGTCGCCGTCGACGTCGACGATCGTGACGTCGGCCCCGCTCGCGGAGAGCCGCTGCGCGCACGCCAGGCCGATGCCGCTCGCGCCTCCGGTCACCAGCGCGTGCCTGTCGGACAAGTCGACGTGCAGGCTCGGGATGTCCACAGGTCCTCCCAGGTTCGCGTCACCGCTGTCGTTCCCAGCGCGGCGCCGCCTGACGCCCATCACCGTCGTGTCCGATTTCCGCCAGGATCGGCTCAACGGCGTGCGATCCTGTCGGCATGCTGATCGACGAGGTGGCGGGAGCTGAACTGCGGTGACGACCGTCAGCGACCGCACGCTCGACTTCGAGCGCTGCTACCGCGCGCTGGCGAGCCGCGACGCGCGCTTCGACGGCTGGTTCGTCGTCGCCGTGCGCAGCACTGGGATCTACTGCCGCCCGAGCTGCCCCGCCACCGTGCCGCGGCGTCACAACGTCACGTTCCTGCGGACCGCCGCGGCAGCCCAGCGCGGCGGTTTCCGCGCATGCAAGCGGTGCCGCCCCGACGCGTCGCCGGGCTCGCCCGAGTGGAACAGCCGCAGCGACGTGGTCGGGCGCGCGATGCGGCTGATCGCTGACGGCGTCATCGACCGCGAGGGCGTCGCCGGACTCGCCACGCGGCTCGGCTACAGCCGCCGCCAGCTGCAGCGCCACCTGGTCGCCGAGCTCGGGGCCGGGCCGCTGGCCGTCGCACGCGCGCACCGGGCGCAGACGGCCCGCCTGCTCATCGAGTCGACGGACCTGCCGCTGGCACAGGTCGCGTTCGCCGCCGGGTTCGGGAGCACACGGCAGTTCAACGCCACCATCCGTGAGGTGTTCGCCACGACGCCCGGCGAGCTGCGGGCACGCGTTGGACGCGACCGCTCGTCGATGCCGGGCGAGGTGACCCTGCACCTGCCGGCGCGCGCGCCCTTCGCAGGTCCCGAGGTGCTCGCGTTCCTCGGCGCCCGCGCGATCGCCGGCGTCGAGCACCATGCCGACGGCGTGTTCCGGCGCACGCTGCGGCTGCCGCACGGTCCGGGCGTCGTCACGCTCGAGGCCGCGACCGGCGGGCTGCGCTGCACGCTGCGACTCGCCGACCTCCGCGACCTCGGACCCGCGATCCAGCGCTGCCGGCGGTTGACCGACCTCGATGCCGACGCCCCCGGCATCGCCGACGCGCTCGGTGCGGACCCCGTGGTCGGTCCCCTGGTGCGCCGCGCACCGGGGTGGCGCGTGCCCGGCACCGTCGACGGTGCTGAGCTGGCGATCCGCGCCGTCCTCGGCCAGCAGGTGTCGGTCGCGGCCGCACGGCAGCTGACGGGCGAGCTGGTCGCCGCGGTGGCGGATCGCACCGGCGTCGAGGATCCCCACGTCCCGTTGCACTTCCCCACCGTCACGGCGGTGCGCCAGGCCGTGCCCACGGCGCGGATGCCGCAGGCGCGGCGGGACACGGTGACGCGGCTCGCCACCGCGCTGGAGCGCGGCGACGTCGCCCTCGACCCCGGCACCGATCCGCGCGCCGCCGTCGCCGCGCTGGCCGGCATCCGCGGCATCGGGCCGTGGACCACCGGGTACGTCGCGATGCGCGCGCTGGCCGACCCTGACGCGCTCCCCGCCGGCGACGCCGCCGTCCGCCGCGCCCTCACGAACCACGACGTCCACCCCGACCGCCAGCATGGCGTCGCCGAGCGGTGGCGACCGTGGCGCGCCTATGCCGTCATGCACCTGTGGGCTGAACCCAGACGACAAGGATCGGACACGACATGAGCTACTGGATCACGACCGCGACGCCCGTCGGGCCGTTCACCGTCGTCGCCGCCGACGACGAGGCGGTGCTGGCCGCCGGCTGGACCGCCGACCCGGTGGCGCTGGTGGACCGCATCAGCGATGAGCTCCATCCGACGTCACCGCGCGAACACACCGGCCCGTCACCGGTCGCCGACGCCGTCGCCGCCTACTGCGACGGCGATCTCGAGGCGCCCGCCGCCGTGACGGTCCGCCAGTCGTCGGGGCCGTTCATCACCGACGCGTGGGCGGCGCTGCGGAAGGTCCCCGCCGGGGAGGTCATCACCTACACGCAGCTCGCCGAGCGGACCGGCCGGCCCGCAGCGGTTCGGGCCGCCGCCAGCGCCTGCGCGAGCAACCCCAGCGCGCTGTTCGTGCCGTGCCATCGGGTCGTGCGCCGCGACCACCGGCTGGGTGGCTTCGCGTGGGGGCTCGACGTCAAGCGCTGGCTGCTCGACCACGAGCAGGGCCCGGCGCGCAACGGCGTGCTCGGCCCGTGACCGACCGCGTCAGCTGATCAACCGCCGGTACTTGTCGTCGTCATAGCCGTCGACCAGCGTCTCGATCTCGTGCTCGAGGTGGGCGTAGCTGTCCGCGGCGAACAGCACGTCCTGGTACCGGGTGATGTCGTAGCTGCGTGTGCCCATGTCGCGGACGTCGAACGGCCGGATCTCGACGGAACGGAAGTTCTCGATCTCGCCGAACGAGCTGAGCAGCCCTGCGCCGTAGCAGCGCAGCTCGTCGCCCTCGTAGTGGACGCCGAACTCCATCGTGAACCAGAACACCCGTGACAGGAACCGGACGGCGTCGTCGTCGGTGCAGCGGTTGGTCGCCTCACCGAACGCGCGGTACAGCCGCGCGTACTCGTCGGATGCCATCTTCAACCCGTGGCCGATCACCTCGTGGATCACGTCGGGCTCCGGCGTGTACCGCGGTGCCGACGGGTGGCGGATGTACTGGGTCGACATGAAGACGCCGTCGCCGAGGCGCCCGTAGAAGTCGCGTGGCCCGACCAGGCCGGGCACCGGCTCGTAGCGGAAGCCCGTCAGCGGCGTCAGCAGCTCGTTGACCTCGTCGAGCTGCGGGACGTGGTCGCTGGGCAGGCCGAGCCGCGCCTTTCCCTTGCGGGTCTCCGCGGTGGCGTAGCGCTCGTGCTTGTCGGCGAGCTCACGCGTGACGATGCGCCAGACCTCGTGCTCGGCGTCACTGTAGGGGGCGTGCGGGATGGGGTCGCCCGGCCGGTACGTCTCGGCGATCTGGGCGATCTCGGCGCGGCGGGCACGGTAGGCCGGGTCGTTGAACCCAGGGTGGTCCTGCGACAGCTCACCGGCGTAGCCGTCGATGACCACCTTGTCGATGCCCTCGGTCATCTGCGGTGCTTGTGGTGTGTGCATGCCTGCCATGGTCTACGACTCGGAGCAGATGATCCATAGTGCGGCGTGATCGCGCGACGAATTGCATCGCTGTCGGCGCTTGATGCACAATTGGTCTCACCTCACTGAGACGGCGGTCCACATGGCTGACGGACACGACCCGGTCCGTGTCGACGACGTCGACCGGACCCTGCTCGACCTGCTGCGCACCAACAGCCGGCGGGCGGTCTCGGACCTCGCCTCGCGGGCCCACATCTCGCGCGCGAGCGCATACCGCCGCCTGCGCCGGCTCGAGGACGCCGGCGTCATCACCAACTACACGATCCGCATGGACCCGGCTGCGCTCGACGTCGGCGTCGCCGCCGTGATCCTGATCAGCTGCGATCAGGGGTCGTGGCGCAGCGCGCGGCGCAAGCTGATCGAGGTCCCCGGCGTCGAGCACCTCGCCGCCACCACCGGCTCGTTCGACTTCGTCATGCGCGTCCGCGTCGCCGACGCCGAGACGCTGCGCGACGTGGTGCTCGAGAACCTCCACGCCATCACCGAGATCCGCGCCACGCAGACGTTGTTCGTGCTCGACGAGGTCGACCAGCCGCTCCGGGCCACCAGGCTTGACCGGCGGGCCGCGGGCGACACGTCCGGCAGGCCCCCGACCTAGCGGAGCGGCTGGGCGTCGTCGGCCACACTGCGACCATCCACCGGTAGCCCGAGCCGTCGATCCCGACCTGTCCCTTGCCGTCGACCGTGTGGTACTCACGGTCCGCGAAGACATCGGTCAACGTCCCGTACTGGTCGGCGTCGGGCAGGGTGACCTGCCGCCCCTCGCGCGCGAGGTTGTGCACGGTGACCATCGTGCGAACCTCCCAGTCGATGCGGGTCGCCAGGACCGCTGGCTCGTCGAGCTCGAGCACGGTGGCTGTGCCCCAGCCCAGCTCAGGCGACTCCTTGCGGATCCGCAGCGCACGTTCCATCCAGGTGAGCAGCGAGTGGTGGTCGCGACGCTGGTCGAGCACGTTCACGGCAGCGGGCGAGAAGGCCTCGTCCGGCACCACCGGGCGGACCAGGTCCTGGGGCGCCGCGGTCGAGAAGCCTGCCCAGGAGTCGTTGGACCACGGCCTCGTCGCACGGGCGCAACACCGAGACGCTCGCGCAGGTCACGCTTCCCGTGCGCAACTGGCGGTGGGCGTGCCGTTCACGCTCCGGTCGGGCAAGGCGGAGGGCGCCCACCTCGCTGAGGTGGTCATCCACCTCCGCCAGGTCCCGCACGCGGCGTTCGCCGCATCGAGGACTGCACCCCCAACGTGCTGCGGATCGGCCTGGAACCGCCGGCGCTCGAGGCCCACCTGAACATCAACGACGAGGGCGACCTGATCGGCCTCGAACCCGTGACGCTCGACACGACACTGCCAAGGCCACCCAGGACCGGCGTACGCCAGCCTCATCCTCGACATCCTACTTGGCGACGCGACGCTCGCCGTGCGCGACGACGAGGCCGAGCAGGCCTGGCGGATCATGCAGCCGACCGTTGACGCCTGGGCGGACGACGCCGTCGCCATGCGCACCTACGAGGCGGGCACGACCCCCGAGTGGTGAGCGGCGTCGCCATGGGTCACCAGGTGTCGGAGCCTGGTCGGGTGCGTCGCTGGACGCGCCTCCGGTAGCCGTAGGGCGTTGGGCGCTGCGGGCGCTGGCCGAGCAGCAGCGCGATCAGCATGCCAGCGACGAAGCCGGCGACGTGGGCGAAGTAGGCGATGCCCGCACCGGTCTGTCCGGCGATCCGGTCGGTCCACACCTGCAGCACGAACCATCCGCCGAGTACTGCCAGCGCAGGCAGCGGCAGGAAGAAGAACGGCGGGATGAACACCCGTACCAGCGCCGTCGGGTACATGACAAGGTACGCACCGAGCACGCCAGCGATCGCGCCCGACGCGCCCACCAGCGTCATGGTCGAGCTCGGGTTCATGCCCGCGAACAGCACGGTGGCAAGGGTGCCGCACACCAGGTAGAAGACGAGGTACTGGCCGTGTCCGAGGCGGTCCTCGACGTTGTCGCCGAACACCCACAGGTAGAGCATGTTGCCGAGCAGATGCGCCCAGCCGCCGTGCAGGAACATCGAGACGAGGACCGACAGCACCACGCTCTTGTCAGACATGGTCGGCACGCCGCAGCGCGGGTCGACGGTGGTGTCGAGCTCAGCCTGGTTGAGCGGCCGTAGCTCGACGACCTCGTCGGGGATCGCACCCCACCTGGCGTAGAACGCGCTCTGCTCGCAGAAGTCCCCGCCCCACGGCTGCCAGAGGATGAACACGGAGACGTTGATCGCGATCAGCAGGAGTGTGACGTAGCCCCGACGCCGCGTCGGGTTCAGGTCGCCGATGGGGATCGCCATCGGGGTGTAGTGTGCCGCAGCGCTACCCTACGCGTCGGCGGCGAGCCATGCGCCCGTAGCTCAGGGGACAGAGCAAGCGGCTTCTATCCGCAAGGTCGGGGGTTCGAATCCTCCCGGGCGCGCACACGACCGACGTCAGGGCATCGGCCGACCGGCGTTGTGTACGACCACGCTCCGCAGAGTAAGGTGGCGTGCTGCAGCCCCCTCATGGTGACCGTAGCTCAGTTGGTTAGAGCGCCGCGTTGTGGTCGCGGAGGTCGCGGGTTCAATTCCCGTCGGTCACCCTCCT
>DATHVN010000206.1 GCA_035461305.1 Euzebyales bacterium
GCAGCGTCGAGCAGTTCAGCAGCCTCATCGGCGGTCAGTTCGCCGGCGACGCCATTCAGCGTGTCGAGTGCTTCGATCAGCCTTGCCCCAGGATCACCCATAGAGCCCGGTTCTAGCACGGGTTTGGCACGGTCGACACAGGATGCGCCGTCCGGGTTGCCACCGCGCGCAACGGGGACATGACGACGAACCCGGATCCGTCGACGCCGGTGTCGTCCTCGGCGAAGCCGCTCACCTCGCGTCCGCGGTAGATCGGCACGTCCAGCTCGGCGACCCAGCCCGCCAGGATGGGCTCGAACGTGCGCTGCCACAGCGCAAGCCCGTAGTTGTGGCGGGTGGGGAAGTCGCTGATGTCCAGGGGGATCATGGAGAACCCCTGCACCTGCATCGCCTGGCCCTCCGCCAGGAAGCGGTCGGCGATGCCGCGCTGGTCGAGCACCTCGATGGTGCGCGCGTGCAATCCGCCACCCCGTGAGGCATCGAGATCCTGGCTGGTCCGCCGCTCGACGATGGCGACGTCGACGCCCGCTAACGCCAGCTCGCCCGCCAGCATCAACCCCGTCGGACCGCCTCCCGCGATGACGACTGCATGGCGTTCCGCCAGCGGGCCGCCGCCCGAGACGTCTTCGGCTCTCGTCATCGGTCTGGCCTTCCTGCGGGCGGGGATGGCTGAAGCAGCCATCGGGCGGTCGTCGGCAGCTTCGAGCCCAGTCGGGTCAGGGCACACGGACGTGAGCGAGACGGTAGGTGGTCGGGTCGGGTTGGACCAGAGCGAGAGGCGCCCATCGGGCCACTGTTGGGATGAGCGTCTGTGTGGCAACATCCTGTTGGGGACAGGGAATGGTCGTTCCTCGGTCACGCGCAGCGTTG
Organism: Euzebyales bacterium; assembly: GCA_035461305.1. NCBI lineage: Bacteria > Bacillati > Actinomycetota > Nitriliruptoria > Euzebyales > Euzebyales bacterium. The sequence continues at coordinate 871 of DATHVN010000206.1, forward strand.
CGGGGCGGGGATTTTCTGCTTCGCTGCGCGAGCCCTGGGTCCACCGGCGGATTTTGCGACCCAGTCAAGGTCCGCGACCGCCCCATTTGGGTTGCACGGCCGCGACCAGGCCGGTTGTGCACTTGTGATCGTCCAGCCGGCTGAACGCGTTTCCGCAGCTTAGGACGGTTTTTCAGCGGAGGCGGTGGGATTCGAACCCACGAGACGCACGAAGTCGCCTACCAGTTCAAGGATGTGGCCGCGGTTTGCGCGATGTCGCGCCGAGTCCCATCCCGAATTGTCGTGCTGACCAGCACGTTTGCGATCTCTGGTGCGTCATGGACGACGACGCGTTCCAACCCTGCGCCACGCAGTTCGGTTGCAGATTGGGTTGCAGGCGGCGGTCATCGGTCACGGCGGCCAGTGCAGCCCGAGGTAGGGCTTGGGGTGGGCCATCGCCCACTTGTCGAGCAGTTCGGCGAGGTGGACGTGCATTCCCTGTGGGGGCAGCCGTGACGTGAGCACGCACAGGACCGTGACGCGATGGACGCCGGCGAAGTCCTTGACGTTCTCGGTGACGATCACGCGTTCTTCGGCGGCCGCGACCGCCACGACCTCGGCGTCGGGCCGCACGTCCACGCCGCGATCGCGCACGTGCACGGCATCGTGGCCGCGGTCATTGAGGAGTTCACAGGTCGCATGAGGGAACATCTGGTCGATCAGCAACCGCACGTCTTACGAGGCCATGAGGTCGTCGCGTGCCTGCGCGATCTGCGCCGTGCGATGCGCCGCCTCGTCGTTGTGCGCGACCTGTGCGTCGATCTCGTCGCGGTGGACGGCGGCATAGTCGATCGCGGTGCGGATGTGCCGCGGGTGCAGATCGAACTGCTCGGCGAGCATGCCCACGCGTTGCTCCTGCGACCCGGTGGTGGAACGCAGGGCGGAGATGACCTCCCACACGTCGGGTCCGACGGCGAGCGCGGCGCGGCGACCGGTCGGCCCGTCGCGGAACACAATCCCTGGGTGGTGGAGGACGTCCAGTCCCTCAGCGACGAGCCGTTCGAGCAGGGCACGCTCGGTGGCGTGCTCGGCGGCCGCCTGTGCCTCCAGCCGTGCCTTGATCGACGGGTCGATCCGGTACGACGTGGCTCGTGACGCGGACACGTCGACTCCCTTCGGTGACGTCGGACCGCAAGTGTAGTATGGCGAGCCAGCATCCGCGTGCCTTTTCGAGCGCGGGCCGGAACGCTGCGGACGCGTACCGGTCGGTCGCACCCACGTGTCGGCCTACTCCTCGGCCAGCGCGCCGACGACCATCGGTGCAAGGCTCGGGGTGTCCCGGACCAGCGTTCGCAGCTGACGACGACGCAGCGTGCCTCGCGCGACCGCCTGCGCGACGGCCGGTTCGACCAGCGCGGGATCACTGGTCGCCGCGACGTCGTGCAGCGTCCTGGCGATGGTCGTCACCGGGATCGCGTTCACTCGGTGCATGAGGGTGGGCAACGGCCATCGTCGTGCGGCTTGTTCGGTCAGGTGGGTGGATGTCGCGGGTCCGGTGACCATGCGCTCAAGGCCGAGCCGATTCTCGGCGCGCGGCCGCACGCGGTATAGGAGGGCCCGTGGTCGGCCGGATCGATGCCGGCGGCCGGTCGATCCTGGTCGACGCGCACGCCCAGCGCCTCGCCCGCGAAGCGCTGGTGCTCCTGGTGTTCGGCTCGCGGCCGGCGATCCGGGCGTCACTGCTCGACCGCTCACAGCCGCGGCGACCTGAGCTCGGGCACCGGACCCGCGCCCGGGCACGGCGGTGGAGGCGGCCGGCGCCGCCTCCACCGCGGCCGCGGTCAGCAGCAGCCCTCGGGGCAGCACGACTCGTCGCAGCAGGATGCCGCCATCGTGGTCACCTCCTCCACGCGCATCGGCTCGTCATCGGCCGTGGCGCTCGGGCACCACCCTTCGGCGTGCACCCGACGTGCCACAGCATCGATGACCATCAATATGCACCATGCCATTCGCATCGACGTTCGTCAATGTGGGCGGCCTACTGGACCCTGGCAATGACCGAGTCCCCGCTGGCCACGGCGTGCTGCGTGCCGCTGCTCGATGCGCCGGTCACAGAAGCAGATGCACGACGGATGGCACAGGTGTTCAAGGCCCTGAGCCATCCCGCACGGCTGCGGGTGCTGTCGTTGATCGGCGCGCGACCGGAAGGCGAGGCGTGCAGCTGCCAGCTCGTCGAACCGCTCGGGCTCTCGCAACCCACCGTGTCGCACCACCTGAAGGTGCTGCACGACACCGGCCTGCTCGCACGTGAACGCCGGGGCAGTGGGTGTACTACCGGATCCGGCCCGAGCAACTCGCCGCCGTGCGCTCGGTGCTCGATCCCGCGTGAGCGCGGGTGACCCACCGCATCGCATCGACCGGGATGCGCTGCCCGCGGCGCCAGCCGATCGCGTTGCCGTGCCTTCACAGCGCGTAGGAGCCAAACCGCGCCCACGCGACGAACGCCGCGATCACAAGGAGCACCACGTTCACGGTGATCATCTGGGTCTCACCACGTCGTCCGTGCACGACGGCGGCGCCGACCATGAGCAGCACGAGCCCGACCGCGGCCAACGGCGCCAGCACGGGCGCGACGTTCACCAGCGTGGGGACGATCAGCCCGATGCCGGCGAGCACCTCGAGGCCGCCGATGACCTTGACCATCGTGTCGGAGAAGTCCGCCACCCACCCCAGGCGCTCTCCGAGCTGTTCCCGTGACCTGGTCAGCTTCATCCCGCCCGCGCCAGGAAGGCGAATGCGAGCATGAACTGCAGGATCCAGACGAGGATCGACACTCGGGGCGACCTTCCGCACTGCTCTGGGGGATGTGACGTCTCGACGACGGTACCGCAGGCATGGTCGACACCTCCCACACCGACGCGGTGCTCAGGGGCCCGAGGCCGGCGCGCCGGATGCGATCAGGCGGCGCGTTCGCGGACGATGTCGGCGATGCGCAGGCGGCGGAGCGCTCGTAGGCCCGGCACCTGTGACGCCAGCGCGGCGACCAGCATCCCCGCCGCGGCGACGACGAACGTCAGCGGCGACATCGTGAGCTCGAAGCGGAACATGTCGCTGTTGTAGGCGGCCAGGGCCTCGGCCGCGGCGAGCCAGCCGAGCAGGAGCCCGGGGACCACGCCCAGCAGTGTCACGAGCACGTTCTCCGCCGTGATGAGCCTGGCGAGGCGACGCTGTTCGACGCCGCTGGCGCGCAACGTCGCGACCTCGACGGAGCGCTCGGACAGGTTGGCCGACATCGTCGTGAACAGGATGCCGAATGCCAGCAGCCCGCCGCACAGCAGCATGCCTCCGACGGAGGCGTAGAAGAGGCCGAGGAACTGCTGGACCGTCTCCTCCAGGACGCCGGTGCGCGACACCGCCAGCACCTCGTCGCGCGCGGCGAGCCGACCGGCGACGGCGTCGGCCGCGACACCGTCGTCGAAGCGCAGGGCCGCCGTCCGGATGACCTGATCGGGTGCCAGGTCGTTGAACGCCGCCATCGAGACGTACGCGAACGACCCCTGCGGTTCGTCGACGAAGCCGGCCACGTCGACCGTGCCCAGGGCGTTGCCATCGGCGTCGAGCACGCGGATCCGGTCCCCCGTGGACAGATCGAGCTCCGTCCGCAGCGCCGCCCCGAGCAGCATGCCCGTGCCGGGCAGTTCCATCGCGGAGCGGACTGATCCCTCGAACCTGTGCATGGACGTGTCGGTGGAGAAGGCCTGCAACGTCGTGTCGTAGCGCTTGTCTCCGGCGACGAGCGTGATGGGCACGCCCGCGACCGCCTCGGCAGCCGCCACGCCGCGCACGGCGGTCAGCGCCGCGAGCTCCGCGCGGTCGGCGGGGGTTGCGAGCACCACCTGCGCGTCGCTGCGGTCGATGTGTGAGAACTGGCGATCCACCAGTGCCCGGATCGTGTCGATCATGCCGGCCGACGCAAGGACGAGGACGAGCGCGAGAATCCCGCGGAGCATCGTCGACAGCGTCCTGCCGGGGTGGCGCTCGGGGTTGCGCACGACCAGACGCCAGCTCGCCGGCCACCGTCCGATCGTCGGGCTCAGGCGCGTGACCACACCGGAACGACCCTTGTGGGGGACGATGCCCCGCATCGCCTCTCCCGGCTCCAGCCGCGCCGCCGTCCGGGCCGGCACCCACGCGGCGAACGCACCCGTGACCATGCCGAAGGCCAGACCGACCGCGATGGACTCGGGGTACATCGCATTGACCGTCGCCGGCAGAGCGAGTGCGCCGGTGTAGGCGGTGGTCAGCTCCCGTGCCGCGAACAGCCCGAGCGGCACTCCGAACAGCGATCCCGTCGCTCCGGCCGCGAGGCCGTAGCTGAGGTAGTGGGCGAGCACCTGACGGCGACCGAGCCCGCAGGCCCGGAGGGTCCCGATGATCGTCCGTTCCGCCGCGACACGGCGACGCAGCAGGACGGCCGTCGCCATGGCCGCGCCGGACAGGAACAGCAACGGGAACAGCACGGCCAGACCCTGGAAGCCCTCGATGTCCTCCTGGAGCACGGCGTTGCTGGCCTGCTGCGCCCGGGTCGTGACCGACGTCGCACCGGCGCCGGCCGCTACCGCACGGACGTCGGCGATGACCTGCGCCCGCCGGGTGTCGTCGACCGGTATGAGGGCCTCGTTCGGTCCGCCGGCCAGGTCCTCGACCAGCGGCTCCGGCGCGAACAGCACCCCGAAGCTGTCGGGCGCCGGGAACAGCTCCTGACGGCTACGCGCGGGCCAGAGGTACTCGGTGGACGCGGCGACGCCGACCACGTCGACGTCCCGCCATCGCTGTGGGCCACGGATCCGGAGTCGGTCACCCGGGTGCAGACCGAAGTGGTGGGCAAGGTGTTGCTCGACGAGCACGCCGTCCGACGATGACGAGAACCACCTGCCCTCGACGAGCGCCACGCGGTTGACCGGCGCCGGGCCGCCGACCGGCGTCCCGACGATCCGGCCGATGAGCTTGTGGTCGCCGACGCGCACGGGCGTCTCGGTCACCGTGCGTGTGGCGACCACCGTGACGCCGTCGACGGCGGCGACCTGCCGAGCGATCTGTTGCGTGTCGCCACCGGCGATGGTGGCGTCGGCGAAGCGCAGCTCGGAGAACAGGGAGCGGTAGGAGCGGTCCAGATTGCGGTACGCGTCGTAGCTCGCGACGAACAGCGCGCTGCCGAGCGCGATGAGGACCACGATGGCCGCGAACTGTCCGAGCTGGTGGCGGATGTCGCGCCGCAGCTTGCGTCGCAGGGTGCTCACCACGTGACCTCCGCGGCGTCGCAGGGCTCGTCGTTGTGGGTGACTTCGACGATCGCTCCTGAGCGCAGGCGCACGACCCGGTCCGCCATCGCGGCGATCGCGGTGTGTGTGACGTTCACCACCGTCGTCGCCCGCTCGCGGTTGCGGTGCTGGAGCACGCCGAGGACCTGCCGTCCGGTCTCCAGGTCCAGCGCACCCGTGGGCTCGTCGCACAGCAGCAGGTCCGGCTCGGGCGCGAGCGCTCTTGAGATCGCGACGCGCTGCTGCTCGCCGCCCGAGAGCTCCGACGGGAAGTGGTCTGCGCGCTCGGCCAGACCGACGACGGCGAGCGTCTCGGCGGTCCGCGTGGCGTCATGACCGGTCAGCTCGGCCACGAGCTGGACGTTCTCGTGCGCAGTCAGTGCCGGGATCAGGTTGAAGAACTGGAAGACGAAGCCGATGTGGTCGCGCCGGTAGGCGGTGCGACCGTCGTCGTCGAGGCCCACAAGATCGACACCCGCCACGTCGACGGTGCCCGACGTCGCCGGCTCGATGCCGCCGATGACGTTCAGCAGGGTCGTCTTGCCGGAGCCGCTCGGGCCCAGCAGCACGACCAGCTCGCCGCGGGCGATCTCGAGATCGACGCCGGACAGCGCGTCGACG